>REEF01000643.1 GCA_007695205.1 Planctomycetaceae bacterium | reverse complement strand
TAAACGAAGCGGCAACCCTCCAAGCCTTCCGGACGATCGAACAGAAAGGCGACACCGACTTCGTCCTGCCGCTGCATGGTGACCTCCATCCTGGCATAATCCACTCGTTGGCCATCGGGATCCAGCAGGTACGCTTCGTTTTGGTAGACCCAATTGCGATGCGACTCGAGCGCAATATCGGCGCGGTCGAACCGCACTCGCATCCTTATCTCGTCCAAGTCCAGCGTCTTGCGGACCTGGTCCACGGTCACCGTCACGCCGGCGACCCGTTGTTCGACGGCTTTGGCGTCGCGCAGATTTTCGAACACGAACTCCTGCACTCGACCAGGGATCAAAGCGGACATCTGGCCTTGCAGCAAGCCGATCTGGCGAGTCGAGCGGTCCGGCAGGCTGAGCGGAATTTGAATCTCGACGGCCGGGACACTCGCCTCGGTGGGGACTTCCAGTTGAGTTCCCGCAGCTTCGATGGCGATCGGCTGGTCATCTTCGTCGACGGCCTGGAGTGTATCCAGCGACAACTGCAGCACGATCGGCCGCACCCGTGGCTCCCAAGCGACCTCGACGACCAATCGCAACGAATCGCCACGGGGATCGCGGAGATCGCGTCGGGCGACCAGAGAAACGCCCTCGAAACGAAACAAGCCACTGTAGGCCCCGCGATCGGCACGAGCACGCTCTCCGTCGCCGCGAGCGACGATGGCCAGCGTGTCCGGTTGACCGCTGAAGTTATAGATCGTCAGCCCGGCCTGGTCCAGCACCTGATCCAGCGCTTGCCAGAAGGGTTTGTCCTGAAAATCGAGGGTCACCGTCGGATTGGTCGCGGTCTGGCCGAACTGGTCGCGGTAGTCGAGGATCGCATTGCCGGACTGTTCTGCCAACGCGGCCAAGGCGGATTGTAGCGGCATGTCGCCTTGCAGGTTGATGTGCGTGGCCTGAGTGGTCTGTGCCGCCGCTTGTTGCTGCAATCGGTTGCGGATGCGGTCCAACCGCACTCGCACCTCGGCCGACGTTGTCCGAGTCACCGGCGGCAACAGGTCCAGGACGGGGGGGCCGAATTCGAGCAGCGTTTGTTCGGCCGCTTCCCGTTGGGCCAGCGATGGGCCGTCCAGTTGCCGGACCAGACGGCGCGTTTCCAATTCCAATTCGGCCGCATCAGCCTGGCCGGCCAACAAGTTGGCGAATAGAAGGATCCAGGTAGTCATCGTTTCTATCAGTGCGTCGTGCGCAGTCTACGGCACACGGAGTGTGCCTGCTACTTTGGGAAGGTTCCAACACCGCCGGTTGCGTGCGGATTCAGTTGCTGGTGCTACTCGACGGCGGTAACGGGAATCCCCTCCATGGCTTCGGGAATTTCCAGTTCCTCGCGGGAATAATACCGCCAGCGTCCGTTTTCGAATTTGGCCAAGAACACCTCGCCTGCGTCGTCCAGCACGGCGCTAAACGGGATATCCCCCGTCACGCCAGGCCAAGGTTCGGTGCGGAACGCCAGTGCGTCACGGATCTTGGCACGGTTCAACCCGGCGACTTGAGTGGCCCAGATCAGCATGTTCATGCCATCGTAGGCGTGCGCGGCTTGGGTCTCCGGTTCCTCGTTAAACCGCTCGCGAAACGCCACGCGAAAGGCATCCAGTCGCGGGCACTCGCGATCCGGATTCCAGGGAAAACCGCAGATCACGCCCTCGGCGTTTTCGCCAGCAATCTCGACAAAAGCATCCGTCGCGCAACGATCGTTGGCGAAAAACGGCTGGTTCATACCCCGGGCGCGCATTTGATTCAAGATTCGTGCTCCGTCCGCGGCATCGCCCCAGTGGACCACGGCGTCAACATTTGCCGCGGCGATCCGGTCCAATTGCAGCGAGACATCTTCAACGCCCAGCGGGTAAGCCATTTCGATGATGATCGGCCGACCCAGCCGACGGCTGCCATCGACTACTTCGCGGACGCCGAAACGTCCGAAGCGATTGCTGGCCCGGATAATACCCACGCGTCTCAGGTCCAGTTTGCGATACATGTAATCGACCAGCAGGTAGCCCATCCGACGGTCGTCGCCCATGCAACGCATGACCCAAGGGATGTTGGTTTCCATCAGGGTGGGGTCAGTATTCCCTGTACCCATCATCGGGATCTCGATCCTCAGCCCGACGCGAATCGCGATGTGCGAGTTGGCGCCGTCGATCGATCCCAGAATGGCCCACACCTTCTCCCGGTAGGCCATGTTGATGATCTCCTCGCCGGACGAACCCCATAGGCCGTTATCGTTCCGGACGATTAATTCAAAGGGGATATTCCGCCGAAAGTAGCCACCCGCGGCGTTGGCGTGTTCAATAGCCAGCTTCGAACCCTGCAGCATCTTGACACCGAGATACTCGGCGTGACTGACACCGCCCGTCGCGACAGAGACAGTTGGTTCGATGGGGCCGAGGAAGCCGATCTTGACCGTATCGACGTGCTCGGGCTCGGGTTTCCCCCGGCCCGGCCCCGTGTATTCCATCTGCTCAAGGAAAAACCGAATGTGCGGTTCCACGTGGCGGAAAGGCACCAGGTCGGGACTGGTATTCGCGTAGGTTTCATCCTGTCTCAGCGGCAGGTTCGGGGTATCGTAGGTCCCGGCGGCATGGATCATCCGCAGTACTTCGCGCATCTCAGGCGAGACCGGAACCTGCTCGGGTATGTCCAACTCGTCGGCCCGCAGCGATGCCACGTGCCCGGCTAGCGCCAGAACAAGAATCAGACCCATGGCTTGGAATTGTCTTACTGTCACGGCTTCACCTCCTTCAATCGGGGATAATACCCGGTACCGCGTGCGCGAGCCAGCCCTTTCGAGGTTGCGACCCACACGTCGTCGCCATCAAACTCAATCCAGTTACAGAAATTATGCGGCAGGCAGCGTTCCAAGTCGACCGTCTTCAGAACCCGCTCGCCGCGCTGAATCACCGCCTGGCCCCGCTGCGTGACGGGATCCCTCGTGTAGGTCACCCAGGTGTCGGTGGGAAAGTCGACGATCACTCCCGCACCTCGATCCGTCGCGAACCAAGCTTCGTTTGCGCTGCGACCTTTGACGGAAGGGATGAAATCATTGGGTAGCCCGGTCTCGTGAGCGTAGTAGCCTCGCCAATTGCGACCGTCGTAGCGGCTCGCCCCAAAGTAGGTCGATATCCACAAGATCTTGTCGACATAGCTGGTGCCGGTGGTGATCACGTGCACGATGCCATCATCGCGATACAGATTGATCTCCATCTCGCCGTCAGTAGGCAGGTAAACGTTCCAGCGTTCGGTGGTCACGTCGAACTCCAGAACTCCACTGCCCCAGACAGCCAGGTAGACCATGCCGTCATTGTACGACACCCCATAGTTCCAGATCTCCTCCATCGGGGCGTTCTTTTCGGTGAAGATTTCCCAGTTCCGGGTCACCGTGTTGTACCGGCTGGCCCCCGCCGTGGTTGCGGCCCAGACATGGTTGTTCTCGACCGCTACGCCGTAGACCACGTCGTTGACCAACCCGCTGTTCAACTGGTTGAAGTGATCGAAGCGGCCGGCGCTGTACCGGGCCAATCCGCCGCCGAACAGCCCGATCCACAGATCGCCCGTTTTGCGGTCGACGTCCAGCGCGGTAACCACCCGCCAAGGTAGCCCGTCCTCCTCCTTCCAGGTTTGAAACTTGCCCGTGCGTTTGTCGTAACAGGCCAAGCCGTCGTCGGTGCCCACCCAGACCCGATATCCATCCGCCTTGACGACAAAGATGTGATCGTGCGGCAGCCCGTCGGCCGTGGTGAAATGCTCCCATTCGGTATAGATGAAGGGCAGGTGTTGATCGGTGATTTCCTCGATAGCCGGTCCGTCGGCCGTTGCGTCGGCCGCAAGGACGGCGGCGGCTTCGTCGGCGGCAGCCGAGCGGACGGGGGCCGCCGTCGCACAAACGGCGGCCAGGATCAGACTGGCTGCCAACCGCGTCGGCCAGCGTGATACAAGAAGTTTCATGGCGCTCATAGTTCCACTCGTTCTAAAGGGTCTTGAGGTATTCGATCAGATCGTTCAACTGGTCCTTGGTCATGTCGTTGGTCACCCCGTGTTTGTCCTCGTCATTATACTTGGTCCAAATCTCTTCCAGGGTTTCGGCGATTCCGTTGTGCAGGTAGGGCGCGGAATCGTAGATATTGTTCAAGTGCGGCGTGTCGAACACACCGTGCGTGTCCAGCCACATCTGCGTGCCCACATCGTGCAACTGGCGGTCGGTGAACATCGGTGGCGGATGACACGTGATGCACCGGCCCAGTTCCGGGATGCGCTGTCCGTCGTTGGTATGCGTCCGTTCGAACATCATCTTGCCTCGCCGCTGGGCTTCGGTCAGCGGAGCGCCCAGCGGGCGGTACCGGTTGGGCGGACGCGGGATGGTGCAGACGAAGTGATCCACAGCCGCCAACTCCTCGGCGTCGAACGGCTGGATGCGAGTGAAGAACACGGCCAGCCGGGCACCACACTGGCGGGACAGACTGGGATTCGAGCCTTCCCACTTGAACGGCGCCGTATCCAAGATGCCTCGAAGCGTCCGGTTGTCGACCGGATTGAAGCCGATCCCATCCGCCTCGATATCGTAAGTCAAACCGTCGATATGGCCGTTGGGATGACAGCTTTTGCAGGAAAACTGGCGTTGAAATGTGTTGTTTCCGCTATGGAACAGACGCTCTCCGAAGCGGGCCTTGGTGATCTCCTGGGGCCCCTCCAAGTCGACTCGACCGACGATCTCCATCTGCTGCAGATCGATGATGCCCAACGAATCGTCCAAGGCATCGGCGACCCAGGCCGTACGCCCGTCCGGTGCGATCCGGATGCCTCGCGGGCTGTCGCGCGTCTCCAAGTGCTTGACCACAAACTCGGTGGCCTTGCCCATGTGATTGGGGATAATCCGCTGGCGCTGGTCATCGGTCGCCTGCTGGAGCATCGCGATCAGTTTCTGCAAATCCACCACCGCGATGCGGTTCGATCCGGAACTGGTCACCAAGGCGAAATTTCCATCGTGCGTGATCGCGACACTGGTGGGGTCCGGGAAAGCCATCGTGGGTTCGTCCAACAGCACCTGATCGACTCGGCCGTCCCGCCACACGACGGCCAGTCCGTTGGTGATCGTCCAGCCCTGCAGCAACCGGGTCATGGGCACCATGTTCTTGGTGCGGTTCAGGGTAGCCAAGCCGTACTCGCCGCTGGGATGCCAGTCGACGCCGATCATCAGGTTCGCACCCGGCACCTCGCGCCGGTACTCGACCACCGCACGGTCCGTATCGATCACCGTCACCTCGGACAGAGGCGGCTCGCGGAAAGGCATGATGCGGGACAACGCATTGGCGACCAGGATCTGCGATCCATCGGGCGACAGCGCCAGAGCCCAAGGGTTGCGGCTGGCTTCCAAACGCTTGACCTCCCGGAGCGACCGGGTGTTGATCACGGAAATGCTGTCGATGGACGAGTTCAGCACGTAGAGCAGTTTTCCCTCGCGGTCGGTCAGCAAGCCTTGCGGCTCGTTGCCCACCGGGATGGTGGCCACGACCTCGCGGGCTGCCACATCGATCACCGACACGGTATCGTCCAGCCGGTTGCTGACGTAGGCCCAGTTCCCCTCCGGATGGAACGTCACGTCGTTCGGTTGGCCTCCCACCGGGATCTCCGCCACCTTGGATCGGCTGGCGACATCCACGACCGCCACCGCGTTGGCCGCTTCGCATGCGACGTACAGCTCGAAGCCGCTCGGATGAAAAGCCAGAATCTGCGGCGTTTTGTATTGGGGTTCCTCTGCGGGTGGGGGCAGCTTGGTAGGATGCAAGATCTGCTGCCATGCTTCTTCGACATCGAACGGTTTCCCGTGAGCGTTCTCGTGGCAGGACAGGCAGGTGTCGTGGGTGACGGTCTTCAGTCCGGCAAGGCTGGCCAGGCGTGAATCGCGCATGATGTGTTCCGGCGAATAATCGCTACCGGCGCCATGACAGGCCTCGCACCCCACGCCCTCGAACCACTGGTAGCCCGCCTGGGCACCGCCCGCCGCATCGTAGTGTGCGGTGGTATGGCATTTCAGGCAGTCGGTGGTGACCATCGGGTCGGTTTCGATCCCGGCTTGGCGAGCGATCTCTCTCGCGCGGGGCGTCGCCAATGTGGCATAGGCGTTGGCATGAGCGCTGTCCAACCACAAGCTGTACTGATACCCGCTTTCCGGCCCCGCATGGCACTCGCCACACGCATGCGATCCGGTGATCTGCGGAAGGTCGGGATCGCCGGTTGGTAATTCCGGCGGCTTCGAGTAGCTCCACCGCCGTGGTGTGGGGTGCGCGATCTTTTCCCAGGCTTTGTCGACGTCGAAGTTCGAAGGCCCCAGCACCGCGTCGTGCGAGCCTTTCTCGATATGGCAAACCATGCAATCGTCTTTGGTGGGGATGATCAGCCCGGCGGCCAGCGACGCTTCGCGGCTCCGCATCACCGACTCGTCCATGTACTCGCTGCCCGCCCCGTGGCATTTTTCGCACTGGACGCCGTGCTGCAGGTGGAAACTGTCTTCCCGCTCCCAATCCTCCGACTCGGCACTGGTCGAGTGGCACCCCAGGCAGATCGGCGATTGCTGCGGCTCGACCGGGATGCCGCTCAGCCGAGCGATCTGTTTCGATTCGGGCATCGCCAGCGATGCATAGGCTTTGGCATGTTGCGACAGCCACCACAGACTCTGCTGATACCCCATGCCCGCGCCTTGATGGCATTGGGCACACTCCTGGTTGCCCACGTAATACGGTTGGCTGGCGTAAGGGGCCTGGGCCGTACCGGGTGCGACCAGGCCGACGCACCACAGCCAAGCGAAACAGGCGGCCGATGCGTAGCGAATAACCATGCGGTTCATGGTGAGCTTTCCTCTGGAGCCTCTTGGATCACGGTAAGAATTTGATTCGTTTCGATATCTTCCAGCGTCGTCCGAGTCTGGTCCGGCCAGCGGATCTCGATGGAATCCACCTGCTGAGCGTCGCCCAAACCAAAGTGAGGACGCGGATCGACCTGGGACAGATAACCGGTGGTGGGAATCAGATCGTGGAACTGCACCAGATCGCCCGCTCGGACCGTGATCCGCGCTCCGATCGCATCGGATCGGCCGTTGGGCAATTTGGCGATCACCTTGATCCAGTTCCGACGGTTCCCGCCATCGTTTCGCAGCAGTCGCGGTCGATCGTTCAGGTTGGCGATCAGCAGATCCAGATCGCCATCGTTGTCAAAGTCCGCGTAGGCGGCGCCACGGCCCACGTACCGCTGACGAAAGTAGTCGCCCGATTGGTCTGCCACATCGACAAAGTTGCCTGTTCCATCATTTCGTAACAGCACGTCGTGCTGGGGGTATTCGAAATGTGCGTTTCCGTTGGCGACGAACAAATCCAGGTAGCCGTCGTTATCGTAATCGAACAGTAGGCCGCCCCAGCCGATATATTGGCCGCAGACCACCGCGATGCGTGCTTGCGCCGTGCGGTCCTGGAAGAATTCACCCCGGTTCATCATCAAGCAGCCGTAAGTCATGTCAGGGATGAAGATGTCGAGCAGCCCGTTGCGATTGACATCGCCAAACACCGGCCCCATCGACGAAACGCCCTGACCACCTTCGCCGAACGCCAGGCCTAAAATCAATGCCTCTTCGACAAAGGTGCCGTCGCCCTGGTTGCGATACAGATAATTTTCCATCGCGTCGTTGGCCACGTAGATGTCCAGCAGGCCGTTGTTGTTCAAGTCACCGACCGCCACACTCATCCCGCGTCCGTTCGGGTTGAAAACGCCCGCCTCCTTGGTCACTTCGGTGAACGTCCCGTCGCCGTTGTTGCGGTACAACGCATCGGGCTGGCCGCTGTAGCTGAGCGGTCCCGGATATCCCGCCGCCGCATAGAACGAGCGGAACTTGCCCGCATCGTATTCCAAATAATTCACCACATACACATCCAGGCGGCCGTCGCCGTCGAAGTCGAACCAGGGTGCCGCCAGGCTCCAGTTGGCATTGTCCAACCCCGACTTACGCGACACGTCGGTAAAGGTCCCGTCACCATTGTTGCGGTACAGGACGTTCGGGCCGTAGTTCAGCACGTACAGATCCACATGCCCGTCGCCATCGAAATCGGCCGCCGACGCGCCGAAGCTAAAACCCATGTCTCCGACACCCGCTTCGTCCGTCACGTCGGTGAACGTCCCATCGCGGTTGTTGCGATACAGCCGGTTCTTCAACTGGCCTCGATATCGCCGACCGCGATTGTCACTGACGTCCGGATGCCAGGCCCCGTTGGGCAGGTAAATATCCAGCCAGCCATCGCCATCATAGTCGAAGAACACGGCGCCCGAGCCCGTGCCTTCCACGATGTTACTCAAATTGTCATCACCAAAACCGTGCTTAAAGTCCAAACCCGCTTGCTCCGTCACGTCCGTAAAGATGGGCAACGGAGGTTCTGCTGCGCGAAGCGTGGTGTTAAGGCCGACGAGTCCGATAACCAGGAACACGACGAATGTGGTGAAATGGCTTGGCATGCGGCCACGGAAAAAAGTCCATTCAGATAGACGTATGATCACGTTCGGAGTCCTTCTTGCTAGTGGTCGATGAGCGCGTCCCAGGGCGCGCCTAGATCGATCCATTCAATGAACAGCCTCTTCTGCTCGCTGGTCAACGGCTCGACCTGGTCCGGGGGGATCGGCTTGGCCGCGAGTTCGTTCGTAGCCTCGTCCCAGGGTCGCGAGGTGTTGCGGCCGAAGATGTGCCAGATCAGCGGACTGGTGCGAGCTTGCCCCGGATGGATGTATCGGCTGAGCGCCCCCAGACCGATGTCCAGACGCGGTTTCGCTTGGTCCGCACCATGG
>REEF01000916.1 GCA_007695205.1 Planctomycetaceae bacterium | reverse complement strand
AGTCGCCGACCGTCGCGGCCTCGTGCAACCGGTCATGAGCAGACGAGACTCGCCCGTCGGCATCGGTTTCGGAATGCTCGTGCTCGAAGGGTCCGCCACGCCCGACGATCGCTCGGGCTTCGCGCTCCAGGAAATGCGGAAAGACGTCCTGAAGCATAAACACCTCGCCGCCGTCCGGTGCCGCCTTGGGAAACGATTCTGCCTGGATCGGCTTCATCGACAACCATTCATCGTCCGTCTGATCCGCCTTGCCCAGCGCGAACGTCGCTTCCCGGGGCGTCTCGGCCGCGCGGAATTGCAGCCCGTAGTCGCGCACCCAAAGGTCGTTAGTGTCTTCGGTCAGGATCAGCGAATGCGTGACGCGCACGTACGGGCTGCCGGCCGCGAAATAGAACCAAGCCTTGGCCCGGGCCACCCGATCGCCGTCGGCCGTGACGTACCAGCCTTCGCGCCGCAACACAGCTCGGGCCGGACCCTGTTTGATGATTTCACACTCAAGCTCGGCCGTTGCTCCGGCAACCCGCGCCATGCGGCCCCGGTTATCGATCAGGTAGGCGCCGTCGCCGGAAGCGGCCAGGAAGACGGTTTCCCGCATCCGTGCGTTCTCGGGCAACAACCGGTCCGGCAGGAATTCATAAGCCGCAGCGCCCGTGTCGACCGTCAGACCGCCAGCATCGTTGCGATTGATTCGAATCGGCTGCGTCGGCGCACGCCGTGAAACTCCCGGCCCGACCTCGACCCGATACGTTCCCTGCGGGCTGGAAGTGAATCCGACCAACGCCCAACGGATGCTGCCATCGCGCCATGTGGCCGCCACATCGACCTGGGCGGGGATCTCCACGCCGTCGCCGCCGACGATGCGAATCTGCGAAGCGTCGCCCAGTTCACCTTCGGGAAACGGCAACCCGCCGACCAGCGGCCAGGGTTCGTCCAGGCCTGACACGTCGTTGATCCGAAGGTCGAAGCTTCCAGCCACCGCACTGGATGGAAGCAGCGCCAACGCAACAACCGCCATCCGAAGACCATAGCCGCACGCATCGCATTGGAACATGTCGTCGCTCCTCTCAGAAAACCTGCTTCTGTCCCAGACAAGTGATGTTATCGTCCTTCATCGCTACGAGCAATCGTCTCGTCGCGCCCATCGCCGTTAGCGGCATTGGGGTCAGAGCTTCACTAGCCATTAGTAATGGCGTTTTGCCAACCCTTGTGGCTAATGAAGCCCTGAACCCAAACATAACATGGCTCTCCGAGCACCTCCATGGATGCGGTCGGCGAAAAACTTGGCTTTCGCCCGAAACCTACGAACGTTTGCGGGGTTGATCACAGCACGGGCATCTGGCGGATACGGCGTCCGGAACGCCGGCCTCAGAAGAACCGGGGGGAGGGCGCGGCGCGAAAGAGCGTTCTTGTTGCAGTGGGGCGCAACAGATAAAATGCACGAAGTGTCCATGTGCGTTGATGCTTCGTGTTGCGGAGTTCGGTCACCAGGCGAAACCCCATGCACCCGTTGCGTCCCATCCTGCGATATCTGGTCACGATGTCCTTCCTCGTCGTGGTGGCTTGTTGCGCTTGTATCTACACGTATTCCTATTCCATTCACCAGGTGATCGTTCTTCCCTACGATGCATTCGATACGGTTCCTGATGCGGATGGGACGGTCACTTTGGAGGCCGGACGAGCAGTCATCGATTTCCGATTACCAGATTCGACTTTTTCACGAACTACGATTGCCGAACTGCAAGACCGGTTGGCGGATCCGTCTGCGGACGATTTCGAATGGATGGTTCGTTGCGTCGGATTGGTACGGTCACGTTTGAACGCCACCGACGCAACGAGGCCCAAGGCTCGATCGATGGACGCCGAGCATCTGTACCGCAACGGTATGGATGAATACTGTCTGTGTAGTGAGCATGCGATCCTGTTGAACGAGATCCTGCAATTGTTTCAGCGCCAGGCTCGTGTACTATGGCTGGAAGGGCATGTCGCTACGGAATACCTGGATCGCGACTTGAACAAGTGGGTCTTCGTCGATGCGCACATGAACCTGTTGTTCGTCGATTCGAGCCAGACGCCGATGTCCGCCGCCGAAGTGATCTATGCCACAGAACGCGGATTACCGCTTCATGTCAGGCCGATTTGCGCTGAAAGCGACCAAGCCCACTCGTTTGGGATCCGAGACATCGATCGGCTATGGTACCGCAATATCTTGCTGAACGGCGAATGCTACGCCTTGTCTGGTACCACGCTGCGCGAACCTTCACGGTGGACTCATCTGATCAGATTCCATCGTCGGCCGCAAATCCTAACGCTTTCGACCAGTTACGACACGTCGACTGGTAAGTACCTGGAACCATTCGAACTGCGCAAATCCTTGCTGTTCTTCCTGGCGATTGTGCTAGGGCATTACCTGTTGACTTACGCCGGTCGAGCGAGGTAGGAAACGAAGAGAATCGATGGCAGCGGCGGCACCGCATATTCGCCCGGCATCGGTCGGCCGCCTGCCGTGCGACATCGATTGCGGGTACAACCATCTCGACCAGAACGTTCCACGGGCTGACGGGTTTCGGGACCGCGGGCGGAGCGGCCGCAAGGATCTGATAAGACGGCGTGATCACCTTGGCGATCGTCTTCCCAACAGCTAAAATGGGAGAACCGTGGGGCCACGACGGTCCCAGGGGCAACGCGTCAAGGATCGGCGGGCGACCTTTGGCATGTCGCGAAACGACCCGGACTTCGACGAGTTGGTTCGGCTGGGCCGCGAGATCCGCAACCCGAGTACATCTGGCAAGTTTTCCTTTTGATGCTTCGGAGCCATCCATGAGCAGCAGCCCTTTTCCAGGCATGGATCCTTACCTGGAACGGTTTTGGCGAGACGTGCATCATGCCATGGTTACCTACGCTCGCGACCAGTTGCAGCCTCAACTGGCGCCGGAATTGCGGGCGCGCATGGAGGAACGCGTGTTCGTGACCGGCGGCGAGGGCGTGCTCGGCCACCGCGTACCCGACGTGTACGTTGTCGAGTATCCGCCGCGCGGTTCGGCGTTGGCGGTCGAAGACCGAGTGGAAGAGTTGGTCGAACCGTTCACCGTCGCGTTGCCCGACGTGCGGCTGACGGAACCGTACATCGAGATCATCGACGCCAGTTCCGGGAATCGGGTGGTGAGTGTGATCGAGTTCTTGAGCCCGACGAACAAGCTTCCGGGCGAAGGGCGCGGCGAGTATCTGCGTAAAAAGAACGAGTGTCACCAGGCGCGCGTGCCGCTGGTCGAGATCGATCTCACGCGCCAAGGGCGGCGGAAGGAGGTCCTGCCGTTGGGCTCGATTCCGGCCGGACACCATACGACCTACCTGGTCTGCGTCCAGCGTTACCATCCCCAACACCGGCTGGAATATTACCCCATTCCGCTTGCGTCCCGGCTTCCGGCGATCCGCATCCCGCTCCGCCCTGACGACCGGGATGTGCTGCTCCGCCTGCAATCGCTGGTCGATCAGGCTTATGAAAACGGGCGTTACGACGACCTGGAGTACGCCGAACCGCTGGCTCCGCCGCTGGACGCCGACGAGTCGGCGTGGTTCCAGCAGCGGCTGCAATCGTTGGGCAGACACGAGAGCAAGCGACCGCGATAATCGTCTCCACGGCTGTCAGTTGTTGCACTCCTTGAAAAACAACCCACTCCGACCCATGCCTGGATCAAGACGTACAGGCAGCATCAATCAGTGTGCCTGTCTCCCTTGATCCCGCTGTCACTCCTCGTCCCGGAAGTCCAGGACCAGGCTTCGGGCGTCTTTGGCGATGGTTATCAGAGCGCTGTCCCACTCGGACGAGACGAACGGGCTGTCAAAGACTTTCGGCGGGCTGCACGTGATGGCGGCGCCGTCGATTTCGGGCGGGGCGCTGCAATCGGCGTGAAAGGTGATCGCGATGCCGCTGAGCCCCGTGTAATCCAACCGGTTGTCGGACCATTGCGGAGCCCGTGCCAGGACGGCATCCTGAAACGCTTGGTAATCGGCGTAGTCCACTTTCCGGGCCACTTCGATGATGACCGGGGCGAAGCCGTCTTCCAGCACCATCCAGTCGTCCTGCCGGACGCGGTCGTCGCTGTCAGCCCAACGGTAGCCGCCCCGCGCCGGCCGTACGGCGGCGTAGGCCCCGTCCGCCTCGACGCAAACCCAGCCCCCCACCTCGCGGCGATGGCGCACGCCCGGGTGACTGAACCAGACCCGCATGGTCCCCGAACAGTTGACGGTCAAGGCGCGGGGCAACTGCTGGGTGATCATGGTGCCGCGGTGCTGGACTCCCCATTGTTGATTGTAGGTGTTTCCGTGGTTGGGCGAGTAGGCTTGAGGTACGATCCGAGCGTCGCTGTGGCCGGCAAAAATCACGCCGCGCCAAGTATTCTGCGAACTGATCAGGGTCCATTCATGGCTGGGCCGCGCCTCGATGACCGGCAGGCCGATGATGAATTCGGGCGCGCAAAAGCTGGTTCGTACGACGCCGGCGGTGCCGGAAATCTTTCTATGTGCCGAAGAACCTTTTCTTGACAGGAATATGTAATGACAGAAATATGGTTTGCAGGCAGAGTAAATCTTTCTGTCATCCCCGCGGGTCACCACCGGTAATCTAGGCCGATGTTCAGGCCTTGGACCCAGAAATCGGCGCCTCCTGAGCTTCAAAGCTCAGGGAACCAGCCGGCGCGCACCGGTGGGCGGATCAGCGACTCGGCCTCCGGGCAATTGGTGGCGCGCATCTCGCGACCGTTCCATTCCAGCGGTTCACCGATCCGATAGGCGACAACTCCCGCGAGCACCATCTCGGTCAAGGCGCCGCCGTATTGGAAGTCGGATGAGGTTTCGCCGCGTCCCTTACAGGCCTCGGTCCACTCGATGTAATGGTTTTGGGGGCGGGGCAGTGACGGTTCCGGCAGCTCGATGTCGGCGAACTTGTCGGCCGGTAAGAGCTGCGTTGCACCGCCGCGGAAATTGTAAATCAACCGCCCGCGCTCGCCGACCACCATCACGCCGTCGCTGACCCCTTCAATCACCTCGCCAGCAGGCGCCAGTTCGCCGTCGTACCAAACCACTTCCAGCGGCGAACCGCCCTCTTCGCGTTCGAACTGGTAACGCACCATTTTGCGTTTTGGCGCGACGTGTGGGTGGGGCGGTGATCCCTCCGCTTCGATGTGAATCGGGTAACGCAGGTTCAGTCCCCAGTACGGTGCGTCCAAGATATGGCAACCCATGTCGGCAAAGTTTCCGGAGCCGAACCCCCAGAATACTCGCCATCCGCCGGGATGATACACCGGATGGTACGGCCGCTGGGGCACAGGACCAAGCCACTGGTCCCAGTGGAGATGTTCCGGAACGGACGGTGTATCCGTCGGCAGGTCGCCGCCCGAATGGCGCAACACCTTGTGGCACACGGTAATCACCTTTTCCACTCGCCCAAGCACACCCGCTTTGAGCAACTCTGTGACCCTTCGCAGGTGATCGGAAGCATGGACCTGGTTACCCATCTGAGTCACCACGCCGGTCTGGGCTGCCACGTCGGCCATCAGCCGGGCGTCGTAAACCGACGAGGCCAATGGTTTCTCGCAATAGACGTGCTTACCCAGCATCATGGCCGCCAAACTGATCGCAGCATGCGTGTGGTCCGGTGTATTGACCAGCACCGCGTCGATGTCGTTCTGCTGGAGCATCCGGCGGTAATCCGTGTATTGCCTCGCCGCCGAGTACCTATCGGCCGCTTGGGCCAGTCGTTGTTCGTCTACGTCACAAAGGGCCACGATGTTCTCGGTCCGCGCCACGCCGTTCATGTTCGAAGCGCCGCGGCCTCCTACGCCGACCACGCCCACGTTCAGCTTTTCGTTCGCCGAACGCCCTGCTGCTACCAGCCGAGGTGCCGGCCATGCACAAGCTCCCAAGCCCGTCAAAGCCGCCGTGTGAAGAAAGTTGCGTCGCGTTGTTTGTCGAATCATTGTCATCTCCCAGTTCGTTTCATGTGTTCTGCCGCCCTGATTCGTCTTTACAGGGAAATCTCATATCCCTTGCGTTGCGGTCGGCTGAGCATCGCGTTGGCTTCGTCGTCGCCCAGGAAGACCTCGTTTTCCGGATCCCAACGCAGTTTGCGGCCCAGGTGTTGCGCGATGTTGGCGATGTGGCATACGTTGGCTGCACAGTTCTGGCTGACGATATCCGAGATCGGCGTCTGGCGGGTGCGCACGCACTGGAAAAAGTTGGCTGCGTGCAGATCCTGCTGACCATCCTTGCCCGTCCTGAGCGGGAGGTTCAGGTCGTCATGAGCGTACAGCCGGTACGCTTCGCGCGGGATCGGATCATCCTGTAGCAAGTCGAACGGCTGGCCGTTGATCTCGCCACGGCGTCCATGGATCCAGCCCAGTTCGCCCTCGTATCGCACTCCGCCAGGCACTCCGTCGCCCGTGATCAGTTCGACGCCGTCCGCGTATTTCATCCGCACCTCGAACGACGTGGCCACATTGTAACCGTTCTCGACGTCCGGAAAGGTAGCAGTGCCTTCCAACTCGACAGGGCCCGAATGCTGCATGCCCATGCCCCATTGAGCCAGATCCAGTTGATGAGCGCCGATATCGGCCATCTTGCCGCCGGCGTACTCGTACCACCACCGGAACGTAAAATGGCAGCGTTCTTTCGTGTAAGGCACCTTCGGCGCTTGGCCCAGCCACAGGTCCCAATTCAGATGCGACGGCGGATCTTCGATCGCGAAGGGTCCCCCGGTCGGGTTCTTGCCCACGCCCACGATCACCCGCCGCAACTTGCCGATGCGTCCCGCCGCGACCGTCTCGCAGGCCAACCGGTGCACGTGGTCGCTGCGCAACCGCGTGTTGACCTGCACCACGCGGCCCGACTGGCGGACGATGGGTAACAATTGCTTGCCCTCGTCGACCGTCAGTGTCAGCGGCTTTTCGGCATAGACGTCCTTACCCGCCAGGCAAGCGTCGATCAGCATCTGGGTGTGCCAGTGGTCGGGCGTGCCGATGTACACGATATCGATGTCGTCGCGATCGAGCACTTTGCGATAATCCTCGTACAACGTGGCCTTGCCACCATAGTGCTCGACGGACTTCTGCCCGATCTCGCGGTCCACATCGCAAATCGCCACCACGTCGCCGTAGGGCAACGCGTGGTCCGTGTTCACCGTGCCCTGGTACCGCATGCCGATGGTGCCGATGGTGAACCGATCGTTCTTCGACCTGGGCACATCCTGGGCGGCAGCGTTGGCGGTGAACACATACGGCAGCATCGCACCGCCGGCGGCCTGCAACATTTGACGACGGTTCAGTTGGGAAGGATTCATGGTAGGGCTCCTGTGAGTGAGGATGGTAGGAGTCAACTGGTTTTCTCGATTTCTACTTCGATAACATGCGCGATCCTGCTATTGGACTGCTCGGCAGATGCAAAGACATGCTCGTTTTCTCCTGGTCAATAGAGCTGGGAACCGCCCGCCCCCCCCGAAAACCCAGAGTACCGCATCTTCCAACCAGTGTACCGGATATTGTGATTTTGTAAACAGAATGTTCATTTTTTGGGGCAGACCAAATCGGCATGGGTCAGCGCCGAACAGACCCTCACAGCCTACCGCCTCGACGCCATGCCATCTGCGAAGTGGCCAACGACGGTTTTCTAAAAAACAACCACACCCCATTTGCCGATCCGAATGGTTTCACCCACCTGGACCGACTTCTGGAAGAGCGAGCAAAGGGTGGCTTCTTTGTTTGTGTGCTCGAAAATACTCGTTCCACATCAGCCAGAGTCTTCCCTGCGGGTCATGCCAGAGCGCGGGCTCGGAAGCACGATGAGGCGGGTCGATCACAAGTTTCAGCTCCGACCAGCCTGCTCCTCCATCAAAACTGGTGCTCAGCATGACGTAGTTCTCGGGCCCCTCCCCGGTTCCTCCTCCGTACCAAGTGGCCCAGAGACGTCCGTTGCGCGCAACTTCTATGCTGGGAATGCCTTGAAACATGCGAACGTCGTCCGAGTATTCCGGCCCAGGTTCGAAGTTCAACTCGGTAGGAACCAGGTCCGACTTTGATTCGGCACGGACGTTGGTGCTCGAGAAACAAGACACGACGACCATCAACATCCCCAGCCCCATCCACCAGAACAACAGGCAAACGGACCGTCGAGCTGCCGACGCCTGGACGATCGGAAACGCACGAGGCCTGTTGGTCCATGCACGAAAGATCTCCAGTGGTGTCACCATTTTCATCCTTTTTGCTGGAGGACCATCCAATCAAGCTGGCCGAGTGCTACATCCACCGCATCAGGCTCTGTCCCATCCGCCTGGCGGTTCTCAGAATGTCAGGGTACCATGGGTGACGCGGGCGGGGTCGGGAGTCGTTTTCGGCCAACGACCAACCATATGGAAACGAGCTTGCCCGAAAACGACTCCCGACCCCTTCCGCCGATTCCACCAAGAAATACCTAGCTGGGTGCTTACCAATACGCAGCGCAGGCAGCAATCAAATCTGCTCTGGCAACTGGTACGGCTTGCGACAGGGCCTTTCGAGGAATTCGTTCGCGATGTCCGAGTTGGTGAACCGCTCCGCTTGTACATCCCACTGAAGCCTCTGGCCGGCCTGGCCGGTCCGCTCGCTGACCCAGCGCGCGATGTTTCCCAAATGGGCGACGGACACGGAACGGTGCCCGATCTCCACGTCAGCGACCGGTTGCCGACGTTCCCGGATGCACTCCAGCCAATCCTGGTAATGGTTTGTACTGTGGTAGATCGCCACCTCGGGATCGACCAGCGGTTCCTGTGCCAGCTCCGGCGGGTCGGAAACGACCTGGGTTCCCTGGACGGTCAACGTGCCGTTTTC
>REEF01000287.1 GCA_007695205.1 Planctomycetaceae bacterium | reverse complement strand
AAACGCGAACTGCGGAGCCACCCCGACCCCTTCCGCCAATTCCACCAAGAAATACCTGGCCGGGCACTTACGACCGTAGTCCGCAAGAAAAGGGGGGTTGGCGAGTTGGTGGATGTTCGAAACAATAGGTCGCTGATCCGTTGTCCTTTCTCAGCGAGATTTGTCCCGATGTTGTCGGCAGAGTATCACCGAGCCATCGCTTTATTGGTCCTTTTAGTTGGTCCCTCCATCGCATCGGCGTGCCCGTTCTGCTCTCCCATTGGACAAACGTTCTCGGAAGAAATGGCCGCGATGGATGTCGTGGTGATCGCCCGTTTGACCGTCCCCCCGGCCGCCATCTTCGGCGCCTCGGAAGATCAGGAAATCCCCACCGGGACGTTCGAAATCAACGAAGTGCTGAAAGGCGCCGAGGCGTTGGGGGCCACCAAGACGGTCCAGACGATATTCTTCTCGTCCGGCGAGGTGGGAGACCTTTTTCTGATTGTGGGTGTTGAACCGCCTCAGATTACCTGGTCCACTCCGTCGCGGATCTCGGGGCGAGCGGCCGCCTATCTGCGCAGCCTGGACGGACTGCCGGACGAGGGTACCGATCGACTGCGGTTTTTCCTGAAGCATCTGGAGGACCAGGACGAGATGCTGGCTCGAGATGCTTACGACGAATTCGCTCGGTCGCCGTACAGCACGATCCAAGACCTGAAGCCGGATCTGGATCGTGGTCAGATCGTCCAGTGGATCAGCGACCCCGAACTGCCCGTGCATCGTCGCCGCTTGTATCTGGTGCTGTTGAGTGTTTGTGGCGGCCCGGAGGATGCGAAGATGCTGGAGCGGATGATGCGGTCCGAGGACCGTCGGAAACGGGCGGGATTGGACGCGATGATCGGCTGCTACCTGACGCTGGTCGGCCAGGCCGGGATGCCGCTGGTCGAAGAGCTGTTTCTGAAAAACCACGAGGCCGATTATGCCGATAGCTACGCAGCGATCATCGCCTTGCGATTTCACGGTACCGAAACCGACGTGATCCCTCGAACGCGAATCCTGGAGGGATTGCGATACATGCTGGATCGACCACCATTGGCCGACCTAGTAATTCCCGACTTGGCTCGCTGGGAGGACTGGTCACAGATCGAGCGTCTGGTACGATTATTCAAGGAGGCCGACGAAGAATCCAGTTGGGTTCGCGTGCCGGTCGTCAGCTATCTGTTGGTGTGCCCAAAGCCGGAGGCGAAACAATACATCCAAGAACTCGAAAAGATCGATCCAGACGCCGTCCAGCGAGCGCGGGTTTTCCTGCCATTCAGCTCAGGGGCCTTCTCTGCGGAGGATCCGTCGTGATTCAGCCGGTTATGCGGAGCCGTCCTGTGAACTTTCCCTGCGCGAAAGACGTAGCAACGACCACCTTGGGGCGCGAATGCGCGAGAAAAGGGTATCGTTGATATCCTGGCGATGAATACCCGTTTATCGGGATCTACACGAAGAAAAGTAGGTTACCAGAACACGTTAATCTTCCGATCGAGAGAGGATTTGAAATGAATGCGACCGTTTATGAGGAGCAAATCGCGTCTACTGAGGGGCTGGATTTGCAGTACGATGGCGGTGACGAGCTGGATGTACGGGAAGCCTATGTGCCATATCGGGCACTCTGCCGTACGGCGGTGGCCAGTGTGATCATCGGGCTTCTCGGCCTTTCTGCTTTGACGGCCGTACCCTTGATGGTCCTGCCGGGCTTGGGCCTGGTCTTAGGTTTCTGGGCTTTGCGAACGATACGCCGATATCCGATCGAGTTTTCGGGGCGAGGTGTGGCGATCACGGGCATCGTGGGCAATGCGCTGTTGCTGCTGAGCGCGACTTCATTGCACACGTACATTTATTTTACCGAGGTACCCGAAGGCGCGACTCGCATCAGTTTTCGAGAGTTGCAGCCCAGTCGGCATCATCCCGAGTTGCCCGTTTCGCCTCGCGCGTTGGAGTTGGACGGTGAACGGATCTTTGTCAAGGGTTATGTTTATCCGGATGGTCAACAGCAGAACATTCGGCGGTTCATCATGGTGCCGGACTTGGGGACTTGTTGCTTCGGCGGCCAGCCCGAATTGACGCACATGATGGAGGTGACGCTCCGAGACCCCCATCGTACCCACTATTCGACTCGAAAACGCAGCTTGGCTGGGATCTTGCGAGTTGACCGTCAACTGAAGCCCGTTTCGGGCCTGGGCGGTGTCTACTTTCAATTGGACGCGGACTATGTTCGATGACGGCTGACGCGTCCGATTCCAGCTCAAAACCGGCGCACCTGGCGCCGGCCATGGGTGGGCGGACGCGTGGCGTTATCGATCGTTCTTTTCTGCTCGTGTTAGGGGCCATCCTGCTGCTGGCTTTTTGGTTGCGTCTGGTTCAGGTCCGCGAGAGCCTGTGGTTGGACGAACTGCACACCGCGTGGACGGTTGCGGACAGTTGGCATGAGATCGCATGGCGTGCCCAGATCGGCAATCAAAGCCCTTTGTATTTCTATCTGGTCGGCGTGACGACGTGGGTCATGGGCCTGGACGAACTGGCCGTCCGCTTGCCCTCGTTGCTGGCTGGTGTTGGTTTGGTCGGGCTGGGCGGTTGGTTGGTCGCTGGTTGGACCGGTTCACGAAGCTCGGGTTGGCTCGTGGCCCTGCTGCTGACCGTAGATCGAACTTGTCTGTTTTATGCTCAAGAGGCACGTCCTTACGCGTGGGTCCAGTTGGTCGGGCTGATTCACATCGCCCTTTTTGTGATGATCTTATCGCGGCCCCGAGTTGGTTGGCGAGTGGCGTGGGTTTTGACGGCTTGGTTGGTTTACTACCTGCATTACACATCGGTGTTGTTGTTGGCGGCCGAGTTGATTGCCTACGCGGTGTTATCGATTTTTCCGCGCAGTCGCCCGTCCTATCGAATTCGCTGCTTGGCCATCGATTTAACGTGCATCGCGATCGGCATATTCCCCTCGCTGCCGTGGGTATTGCAGATCGCCGCTCATCGTGACGCCTGGTCGGCCTTTATTTCCAGCCAGGTACCGATCCGCAGGATTCTGGCCGTCTTTCCGCTGGGCATCTACCTGGTGCTGCCCGCGGTGATCGGTGCGGTTGGGTGGCTGTTGCACTTTGGCTGGCGCGGCATTCGGAGTTATGCGTCGCGATCGGCCATGTCAGGCGAGTCGTCATCACAGCTCGAGCGGCCCCCGGGGCGCTGGTCGACGGGCGCCCGAATTGGCCTCGATCCGCGTCTGCTGGTCGTGCTGATCTGTTGGCTGTTCGTCCCGTTGAGTCTGGCCTGGTTGTTGACCGTTTCCGATGTGGCTCGTTTATTCTTCCCGCGTTATCTGGTGGTTTCCGCAGCCGCGCCAGCGCTGTTGGCAGGCCTGATCTTCAGCCGGTACCCGAACGGGCTGATCCGGCTGGCTGGTGGCTTGGCAGTCACCGCTACGTTGATCGGGCATGGGGCGTTGGTGCCCCAGTGGCTGCACGACGGTCGGGTGATCGGAGACCGGCGGCAGGATTGGCGAGGTGCGGTGGACTTACTGCGGCAGCGAACGGCTGGGAAAGACATTCCGATCTTTGTCCGCAGCGGGCTGATCGAAGCCGACCGGCTGCGCAGTGACACCACGCCGCGATTGCACGATTACTGCCTATTACCGGTGCTGGGCATCTATCATCTCGATATTCCGGACGAGAACTTGGTACCGCTGCCCTTTCGATGGCGAGGCGATTTCACGCAACCGCAACTCGATCGCATCCTCCGGACGGGCCGCGTTTGGATGCTGCTGGCGGGAACACCGCGAGACATCACGATGCTTCGTCGCCGGTTGGCTCGATCCCCGACCATCGATGGTGCCCCCATGCGGCTGGTGGAACACCATACGTTCGGCAATGTCGCCTTGCTGCATTACGAGCTGGGCGATTCCGACTCAGCGCGAACGGGGTCGGGAGTCGTTTTCGAGCAACAACGAACCATGTGGAAAACGCTCTCTCCGAAAACGACTCCCGACCCCTTCTGCAAAACGCGACAGTAGTTCATCTGCCGATCCCAAACAAGCAAACTCAATGTTTGGCACGCTTCTTGCAGTTTTTAGGTAGTGGGCTCGCAAGTCTGCCACTTCGGACGCGAGCTGCAGAGCGTAGACTTTGTCGAAAACTTCAGGGTTTTTGGGAAAGAAGGAGGTAAGAGTTATGTTAGGTACACGATGGCAACCTTGGTTGGAAATGCAGTCGGAAATGACGCGGCTGCGAGACGAGATGGATCGCGTGTTTGGCCGCTGGAGTCATCGACGCGCCCCGTTTTTGGGCCAGGCGGCTTTCCCCCTGCTGAACGTGTGGGAGGATGACAATCATTACTTCGTCGAAGCGGAATTGCCGGGGATGGAGATGGAAGACTTGGAGATCTTCGTCAACGGCAGCCAGTTGACGATCAAGGGCGAGCGGAAGGAGCCCGCAGGCGAACCGGGCACCTGGCATCGTCGCGAGCGGCTTTACGGTAAGTTTACTCGTATCTTCGAGCTGCCTCATGTGGTCGATGCCGACCAGGTCAGCGCCGAGCTGAAGCAGGGTGTGTTGACCGTATCGCTTCCCAAGCAGCCGGAGAGTCGGCCACGGAAGATCGAAGTCCGAGCCAACTGAACCGTATCTCGCAAGATCGGGGAATGCTGCTGGCAGATTTCGAGGTTTAAATTCGATTCAAAACCGGCCTTCGGGCCGGAGCAACCATGAAGGAGAACTGGCTATGTCCGAGATTTCCAAAGTAAAGAACCCGTCGGATGTCGCAACCGTCGAGCGGACGGAGCAAGTCCTCACGTTTACTCCTCGGTTCGATATTTGGGAAAACGATGATGAATTGATCCTGTACGGCGACTTGCCGGGCGTCAGCGCCGAAAACCTGGAGATCCGATTCGAGGAGAAGCAGTTGTCCATCCACGGGCGGGTCGACGCCAGGCAGGGGGGCGTTCAGTATTTGTACGCCGAGTACGGCGTGGGCGATTTCTTCCGGACCTTTGCCATCGGCGAGGCCATGGACGCATCGAAGATCGCTGCCGAATTAAAGAACGGCGTGCTGACCGTGCATCTGCCCAAGAGCGAAGCCGTGAAGCCCAAGCGGATCGAAGTCCGTCAGGCGTAAGCTGGACGTCAACATGCGGGCTGCGGTGCACCCTGAGTGCATCGCGGCCCTTTTTCTTGCGCCAGGTCGGATTTCAGGTCGGATCAACGCCCAAATTTTCCCGTTTTCCGATTCTGGCCTGCTTGTGGTATGATGGAGATCGTTTCGATTCCTCTGTCCCCGATCGATGCTGTGATGACCGACTTCCGGCCCACCCGCAACCGACGTTCGCATCTGCTGGTCGTGATCCTAATTGCGACGTTCGGGGTGGGTTTGTCAGCAGGTGCCTTTCTTTACCTGAGAAGCAGCCAGCGGAGCTTGATCGAGGCCGCCGTGGAGGGGGATACAGGGCACCGTATCCGAGCGATCGAGCATCGATTTAGCAGCCATGTCCGGTTGATTTACCAGTTGTCCTCGTTCGTCGGCCAGGCGGGCCCTGGGACTCGAGCCGACTTCGAGCAGGTCGTCCGCCAGAGCATCCAGCGTCATCCCGACTTGAAAACCGTGATGTGGGTGCCGCGTGTGCAACCGGACCGACGATCGCGGCATGAAGAGGACACTCAACGTCAAGGCGTGCCGGACTACGTCATCCGTATTCAGGACCAGCAGGGCGATCTCGTCCCGGCTCCGCCTCGAGCCGAACATGCGGATCATTTCCCGCTTCAATTTGTCTGGCCCCCCGACAACCAGCACCCTTTGCTAGGGGTCGATCTGGAGACGATCCCGGAAATCTTTGCCCCCCTACAGGAATCGCTGGACACGAACCAAGTGTTAATTGTCGTGCCCACCGAGATCGCTGGAATGGAGGATGCGGCCCCCATTTGCTTGGTCGTGCGTCCGATCCTCCATGATTGGAGTCCTGCCGGGTCGTCTCAAGGCGTCAGGGACAAGCTGGCTGGATTTCTCGTCGTCGGTATCGACCTGGACGCACTGTTCGCCAACGCTTTGCAGCCGTATCCGCCCGAGTTTCATGTGCAGTTGTACGACGTTTCGCCATCCGGTGATTGGAGCTTCATCGCTGCCTTCGATTCGGACCAGCGTGAGATCCGATTCGAGCCCTTCGTTGCTCACCAAATTCGCCGATCGGCCGGGCTGATTCGCACAGCAGCCTTGGAGGTACCGGGCGGAATCTGGATGTTCGAGTACCTGCCTACCGAGACGTTTTTGCACGGGCGCACCAGCGAGTTGCCGAGCGTTTCGTTGATCTTTGGCCTGATGCTGACCGCATTGGCAGCCATCTATGCCCACACGCTGTTTGGCCAGCACGCTCGCGTCGAACGGCTGGTCGAGCAGCGGACGGCGGAACTGCAAGACGCCAATCTCCGTTTGCAACGCGAGATGGCCGAGCGAACCAGGGCGGAAGAGGCTTTACGTGAAAGCGAGCACCGATTTCGATCGCTGGTCGAGACCACGACCGACTGGATCTGGGAGATCGATGCAGGGGGCATCCTTACATACAGTAGCCCTCGCGTCCAGGATTTGTTGGGGCTGGAAGTTGCCCATGTGCTGGGCCGATCGCATAATGACCTGCTGGACCCATCGGTCCCCGCGACCTCCCAACGGCGATTCAGGGATACGGTCGACCGACAGCAACCCGTCTTGGCTGTCGAACAACGCTTCCGACACCGGGATGGCCACACCATCGTCATGGAAACCAACGCGGTCCCGATCCTCGATACGAACGGAGCCTTGTTGGGATATCGAGGCATATCGCGGGATGTCACCGCTCGAAAAAAGACCGAACTGGATTTCGCGTATGAACGATTCTTGCTCAATACCTTGCTGGATCAGTCGCCTGACTTTATCTACTTCAAGGACGATCAAAGTCGATACCTTCGGATCAGCCGCGCACTGGCCGAATACCTGGGCACGGCCAGCGCGAAGGATGCGATCGGCAAGTCGGACGCCGACTTTTTCGACGCCCAACGCTCGCAGCAGTACCTGACCGACGAACGCGAAGTCATGGCCTCGGGGCAGGCGGTGGTCGACAAAGAAGAAGAGCAGGCTTGGAGCGATGGGCGCGTGACTTGGGTGTCCACCACCAAGGTTCCGCTGCGCGACCCGCAGGGCAACATGATCGGGACGTTCGGCATATCGCGAGACATCACCGACCGCAAGCATACCGAGGAAGCTCTGCAAGCCGCCAAGGAGGCAGCCGAGGCGGCCAGCCGAGCCAAGAGCGATTTCCTGGCCAACATGAGCCACGAGATCCGGACGCCACTGAATGCCATCATCGGCATGACCGAGTTAGTGCTGGACACCTCCCTGACCCAATCGCAACGCGATTACCTGAAAATGGTACTGGTCAGCAGCGAGTCCCTGCTGTCGGTGATCAACGATATCCTGGATTTTGCGAAGATCGAAGCCGGGAAACTGGATCTGCTGATCGCCGAGTTCGATCTGCGTGAAAGCCTGGAAGATGTGGTGCGTTCCTTCGCCTTCCGGGCACACGCGAAGGGCCTGGAACTAGCCTGCCGCGTCCATCCGGATACGCCGGAGCGGCTGCTGGGCGATGTCGGACGATTGCGGCAGATCATCAATAATCTGGTCAGCAACGCCATCAAATTCACGGAAGTTGGCGAGGTCTTTGTCGGCGTCCAACCGCTGTCACAACAGGCGGACCAGGTCGTCTTGCAGTTCAGCGTCACCGACACGGGCATCGGCATCGCCCCCGAAAAACAACGATTGATCTTTTCGGCCTTTGAACAAGCGGATTCCTCGTCGACGCGACGCTACGGCGGAACCGGCTTGGGACTGGCTATCTCGTCGTATCTGGTCGAATACATGGGCGGGCGACTGTGGGTCGACAGCCAAGTCGATCATGGCAGCCAATTTCACTTCACGGCTCGGTTCGCGATCGCCCCCGATCGCCCGCCAGAAGCCCCGACCGAACCGGTGTGCCTGACAAGCACCCGAGTCTTGATCGTCGACGACAATGCCACCAATCGTCATATCCTGGGCGAAATGCTCCGCAATTGGGGCGTCAAGGTAACCGAAGTCGAAAACGCTCAGCAGGCGTTCGAAATCCTGCAGCAGGCTCATCAAGCCGGGGAACCCTTCTCGCTGGTGCTGAACGATGCCTGCATGCCTGTCATCGATGGTTTCCATCTGGCAGAAAAAATCCGCACCGACAAGAGCCTGGGCAGCACCATCATCATGATGCTGACCTCCGGGGATCGGCCCGGCGATATCCAGCGTTGCAAGCAGTTGGGCATCGGCAGCTATCTGCTCAAGCCGATCAAGCAATCGGAACTGTTCGATGCCCTGATTTCCGAACTGCGAATCAACCAGGCCCAGGAGGATGTCTCCCACCCGTCGATCGAACCACCGACCTTCGAACCTTCCCGACCGCTCCGAGTTCTGCTGGCAGAAGACAGTCTGTTCAACCAAAAACTGGCCGTCGCCCTGTTGGAAAAACGAGGCCATCGGGTCATGGTTGCGCAACACGGCCTAGAAGCTGTCGCAGCCGTGGAACAACACGAGTTCGATGTGATGTTGATGGACGTGCAAATGCCCGAAATGGATGGACTGGAGGCGACCAGAGCCATCCGCCAGTTAGAAGAGGGAAGCCAAAAACACCTGCCGATCATCGCTATGACCGCACACGCCATGAAAGGCGACCGCGAACGATGTCTCGAAGCCGGAATGGACGCTTACGTTGCCAAACCGGTTCGCGCAAAGGAACTGTTCGAGGCGATCGAGCAAGTTCTCAGCGAATAAGCACCCGGCCATATATTTCTTGGTGGAATCGGGCGGAAGGGGTCGGGAGTCG
>REEF01000607.1 GCA_007695205.1 Planctomycetaceae bacterium | reverse complement strand
CGGCCGCCAACTGCCGGGCGTCTACCAGGCGCCCGCCATCATCGTAGCGGTAGATGACCAACGAGCCGTCCGGTGCCACGGCCGTGGTGATCCGCCCCAACGCGTCCCGCTCGAAACTGATCCGCTGACCGCCGGGGCCGATGATGCCGCTGTCGCTGTAGATCAGCCGCGCGCCGTCCGACGTGACGACCGCTTCGATCCCCTTCTGAACGCTCAGGTGATAGACGGCGCCGTCGGGGGCGGCCAGCGTGAACTGCGGGCCCTCCCAACCGCCGCTAGCCGGGTTGTAAGGCCGCGCGCGGTGTGGCTCCCGGACGCTGGACGGGAGTCTTGCCCCCTCCCAACCGCCACTGGCCGGGTTGTAAGGCCGCGCGGTCGTCAGGTCGTACAGCCGGCTGCCCGCACGGGTCAGCAGCGTGTCGACCGAATCGAGTTGGTATTCGACGCCCGGGTCGGCTGTCCAGGCGGGGGTGTAGTACGTCAAACCGGTCGTTTCGTGCCGTTGGGGAGTGAACGTGAATCCGACCCGCCGGTTGTCCGGCAACGTCAGGTACAGCCGCGTCCCGACCAGGTAAGGCGAGTACACGCCGAGATGCTCGCGGCCGGTCGGTGCCACGTCCGTCTCGAGATTCACGTCGCGATGCGCCAGGCGCCAGCCCAAACCGAAGCTCTGGGTGCGGTCGCTCAGCAACGAATCGTAGCTTCGCACCAGTTCGACCCCGATCCCATCCAACTCGACCGCCAGATCGGTCTCGCTGCGCAGATACCGGGCGGCTTTGACCGAAGAGTTGACTTCGACAGCAATTTCCACGCGGCTGCTGCGGCCTGCGATGTCGGTCGCTGTCAGCCGCAGCACATAGAATCCGTTCGGCAGCAGGGCCGGATCCAATTCGAACAGCGAAGCGTCCTCGACGACCGAATCGCCACGCGCGAGCAGCACGAACCGCTCGTGGTGCGCCCGCGAGATTTCGAGCATCCATTGGTCCAGGTTCAGGTCGCTGACCGTCGCAACGATGTCCGCTGGAGAACTGAACATGGCGCGGTTCAGTCCCGGCGCGAAGGAAACAGCCGGCGGCTGATCGTCGCTGGGGTCGCGGATCTTGATGACCGTGCTGGCCGTCCCGGTGCGGCCGTCGGCGTCAGTCGCGGTCGCTTCCACCAGCACCTTGCCGGGGGCCGCGGGAACAAACTCGGCCCGGCCGAACTGGTCGAGGACCAGCGTCTGGCCGTCGACCGTGATCGTGCGTCCGACGATCCCCGAAAGGCTGTCGCCGATCGCATGGACCAGCACCGTCTGGCCGGGGATGGGTGGGAAGCTGGGGGTGAGTTCGATGTGGACGCGCGGCAGCTCGGGGACGAGCGTCGCCCGCAGGATGGCCGACCGTCGCACGACGAATTCGCCGTCGGACACGTCATAAGTCACCGTGTAATCACCCGTCTGCCCGGGGCTGGGTGTCCAGGTGACCAAGCCGGTGGCGCTGTCGAGCGTCGCGCCCGGCGGCAGACCTTCGGCCGAGTAGACGAGCACGGTTCCCAGGTCGGGATCGCTGCCGAGCAGGGCGAACTCAAGCGTTTCGCCCAAGGGCACCGAATGGCTGCTGACCGTCAGGCTGGGCGGACGGTTGACGTTGTCGATGCGGACCAGGACCTCCATCGAGTCCCGGGCTCCGTGCGGATCCTCGGCGGTGAAGGTCAGCAGGTACTCGCCGGCCTGTTCGAAATCCGGCGTCCAGTGGAACAGCCCTGACTGAGGGCCGAGGCTCGCGCCAGCGGGCAGGTCCGGCGAAGCGAACAGCACGGGGTCTCCGTCGATATCGGTGGCCGTGACCGTAAACTGCAGCAGCGTCCCTTCGCGACCCGATTGATCGGGCAGCGGCGTCAGGACCGGTGGCTGGTTCGTGTTCGCCACCACGATCCGGATCGTCTCGCCGCTGGTGAGGTTGCCGTCGGTGACGGCCAGGTGGATGCCTTCGTAAACCCCCGCCTGGAAAAGATTGGGCGTCCAGCTCAACTGGCCGGTGACCGGATCGAGCGCGGCACCCGACGGCAGGTTCACGGCCGAGTACGTCAGTGGGTCGCCGTCGGGATCGCTCGCCGAGAGCTGCAGATGGAACGGCTCGCCTTCCTGCGCCTGCTGATCTCCGATGGGCGCCAGCACCGGCGCGGCGTTGCTGTTGCGGACGACGATGCGGAAGCTCGCGCTATCGCTGAGCACATGGTCCGAATCGCCGTTGCCGCTATCGGTCACGGTGACCGTTATCGGATGTTCGCCGAGATCGGTTTCAGCGGGCGTCCAAAGGAAGATCGCGGTGCCGTAAACTAAGCCAGGCGTCAACGTTGCGCCGGAGGGCAGCCCTTCGGTCGCGAAGCTCAAATCGTCCTCGTCCAGGTCGCTCGCCCGGACCGTGAACTGCAGCGGCTGGTCCACGACCGCCACCCGGTCGCCCAGATGCGCGATCCTGGGCGGCTCGTTGGGCGAATCGACGGTGACGACGAACGTGAACGTGCTGGAGAGCGCGGCGCGCGGTCCGCCCCCGTCGCCGTCGTCGGTGGCGGTGATGGTCACCGCATGGTCGCCTCGGTCGCCGAACCCGGGGGCCACGTGCAGCAGGCCGCTGCCCTGGCCGTCGTGCGTGAACGTCATGAAGTCGGGGATCGGGAAGCCGGGCAAGCCGGTGGCTGTCATCTCCAGCGGGTTGCCGTCGGGATCGACCGCGACGATCGGGATCTCCAGAACCTGGTCCCGTGCGACGGTTTGTGGAGCAACGGCCTCGATCACTGGCGCACGGTTGGTGTTACGGACGGTGATCGGCACGATCACCGTATCCGACAAGGGGACTCCCGTCCCGTCGCCGTCGTCGGTGGCCGTGAACGTCACGAAGTACTCGCCCGCCTGATCGAAATCCGGAATCCAGGAGAACTCGAGCGTCTCGGGATCGAACGCCGCTCCGGCCGGTAGACCATCGACCGTGTAGCTGACCGTCGGCGGCGTATCGTCCAGGGGAGTGAGTTCGCCGGTGGCCATCCGGTCGGGCGGGACGTACGTCGGGTTGTCGGGGTCGAAGGCAAAGGCCCGGAAGCGAAGCTCCTGTCCCTCCTGGACGACAAATCGGTCCAGCCGGTCGAACACTGGCGGCGCGTTGACGTTCAGCACGGTGAACGTCGTTGTCTGGGTCGTCTGGCTCGTTCCATCCGAGACGGTAAACGGAATCTCGTAGATGCCGGCTTGGAAGAAGGCCGGCGTCCACGTGAACACGCCGGTGTGGGGATACAGCACCGCGCCGCCGGGCAGACGGCTGCTCGAGAATCGAAGCACGTCGCCGTCCGCGTCTTCGGCCTCCAGCACGATCCGCAGCATTTCGCCTTCGTTGACCGTGCGGTCGGCCGGCCGCACCAGTCGCGGTGGCTGGTTCACCGGTGCGATCAGGATCGTCACCGTCTGCACCGCCTGCTGCAAACCGTCGCTGGCGACCAGCCGCACGTTCTCGTACGTTCCGGCCGCCTCGAAACCGGGCGTCCAGACCAGCGCCCGGCGCTGCGGATCGAACGCCGCGCCCGGCGGCAGATCGTCGATCCAGTAAACAAGATCGTCACCGTCGGGGTCGTTGGCCGACAGGGGCACGATCAGCGGCTGGCCCTCTCGCCCGACGATGGTCGCCGGCAGCGGTGTGAAGACCGGCGCGCGGTTCCCGCCGTCCACCTGGATGGCGAACCGTTGTTCGCCGTGACCGCCCCGCGAATCATACGCGCGCAGCACCACGTCGGCGTCTGCGGGACTCCGGCTCGTGGGTTCCCACAGCACCAGCCCACTGTCCGGATCGACTCGCATCCCCTCGGGGCCGCGGACCAGCACGTAGTTGATGCGGATGCCGTCGGGGTCAACGGCGACCGCCTGGTACGCATACGGCTGGTCCGCCGTGGCCTGCGTCAGGGGCTGCGACGTGAACACCGGTGGGGCGTTGTCGAATGCCAGGGTATAGACGTCGATGTCGAAGTCGATCCGCTGCCCGCCGGGGTTCAGGATCGTGACCGTGCGCCCGGTCGTCGAGTCGCCCGGCTTCAGCACGCCGTCCGGCGGCACGTTCTCGGCCAGATCGACCAGCCACACGTCGGAGCCCTGCTGCACGACGGCCCCCAGCGGCCGACCCTCGACGCCCACGTGCGGATCGAGCACCAGCAGCAGCGGCAGGACGAGATCGTGGTCGGACTGGTTGGTGACCGTCACGTCGAACGAGACTGTACCACTGGTCCGCTCCGACCGGGAGTTGGCGAACTGGACGTCCACAAAGGGCGAGAAGTCGCTGATCGCCGTGAATTCGATCGCGTAGGCCTCCGCCAACTCCAGACCCAGCATGCTGCGGACGCCCGTATCGACCGTCAACGTATAGCTGCCCGTCTGCAGGGCGTCGAAATCCAGCAGCACGGTGAACGAGGCTGCGTCGTAGGTCAGCCCCGCCACGTCCACCGGGCCGATGGTTTGGCTGACCAGCGTGTAATGGCTCGGGTTCAGCACCGACGCCGGGTCGCTCGCGCTGCCGACGAGCATCGCCTGGTCGAAGGTAACCGAGATCTGCCCGCGCGGCAGGGCCACCAGCGCCTCGTGCGGCGGATTGGTCGCCGCCACTCGCGGCGCGAGGATCGGTGCGATCACATCCACCTGGTGCGACTGGCTCAGCAGCACGCGTCCGTCGGATGTCGTCTGCACGATGTCGCCGCGGGTGCCGCCCGTAGCGATCGTCACCCTCCGCAGCGTGGCCATGTCGACCATCGTGAGGATACCGCCGGTGCTTCCGTGGGGGCCGCTGTTGTGCGAGACGAACAGCAAGTCCTCCAACCGCGTCCCCGGCTGCCCGAAGGCGATGGAATCGACGGCGCTGTCGAAGGCCAGCATCGCTTCCGGCCGGCCGCGATGGTCGAAACGCACGATGGTGCCCCGGTCGGGCCAACTGGCCGCCCACAGCGTACCATCGGGGGCGAAGCGCAGGTTCCCCACTCGCATGTCGCTGAAGCGGGTGAAGGTCTCCACCGCTGGGTCGAAGACCTCGATGCCGGTGCCGGAGGAGACGTAGATCAGGCCCGTTGCCGGATCGACGGCCAGCGTTTGCGTCAGCCCGTCGCCATGCTCCGACAGGATTCTTCCGGACGCGGGATGCAGTTGCAGCAGCGGTCCGCCGCCGGTGGCGGCCCAAACGGTGCCGCGGGATTCGTCGTACGCCAGATCGAACACCGGATGATCGACTCGCGGGACGGGATTCATCACCTGCCCGCCCTCGAGCCCAAAGTGGTACCAGAGATTGCGCGCCGGCCCGCCGCTGAGCAGCACGGAGCCGCTGGGCAGCTCGACAATCGCCAGAGGCCCGATGCCCGCGTGGCTGGACGGGATGCCCGTCACAAAGGCCTGGCCCGTAAAGGGGCGCAGCACCTGGGAGAACTCCGACGGGCGCGTGGCCGGTGCGGCCGAGGGGATCCCCGCCAGTGCCTCGACAAACAACGGATTGGTCGATGGCTGCGGGCTGGCGGGGGGCGGCGTCCCCGGATCGGGAGCGGCGGTTTGGCCGACGTCCGGCAGCGCCCCGACGTTCGCTCGCGATCCGTCATCGGGCGTAGACATCCCACGAGGCGGCAGTTCGCGGTTGCCCGCGTTGTCGGTCGCCAGGGCGAGGAACTCGTAGGTGTGTCCCGCGCGGCCCTGGTACACCGCCGCCGTGTCGGTGGTCTGCCGCAGCCAGATTTGAAACTCGCCGCCGTCCTCGGCCACGTACACCGTGACGTGCTGGACGCCCGAACCGCCCTCGTCGTCCACGGCCGTCCACTCGACCTGAAAGTCGCTGCCGCCCGAAACCAGCGGGGTCGCGGTGACGGTGGTCGTCGGCGCCACGCCGTCGATCCGCTGGACGATCAGCTCGGTGTCCTCCGGCGGCGCGTTGTTGAACAACACGCGGGCTTGGGCGGCGATCTCGGTCCCCGTCTCCAGGTTGGCGCGGGGCACGATGCTGTAGCTGACAAAACCCGCCCCCGCGCCCTGTGCGTTGTTCGGCGGCAGGAAACCCTTGAACGGGTTCTGCACGCGTTCCCCCGTGTCCGGATCGATCGCCTGCAGCAACCAGGTGGCGGTACCGGAGATCGGGTCGAGCCCGGCGCTCACGCGGAGGATGAACCCAAGCTGCTGGGTAAAGTCGAAATCCGCCTGCAGCGAGCCGCGGGCGTCGGGCACGTGGACCGTGATCTCCCCCAGTCGAATGTCGCCCAGGCGAAAGGTGCGCGGGTCGAGGTCGGGGTCCAGCTCGGTTACGATCTGCAATTCGGAGACGTGCGACGAGGCGGTCGAGGCGTTCTCGAAGTGGACCGTATACGGCAGCCGCTCCCGCGCCGGCAGGAACTGTTCGTTGCCGAACCCGAACGGGCCGATCATCCGCGCCAGGCTGCCGATGCCGGCCGCTTCCCCGGCCAGAAACGCGCCGAATTGCGGCGGCGGCACTTCCACGGACGGCGGAAGTTCCGGACGCGCCTTGGCGAACGGGACGTAGATGTTGAACGCCTCGAAGTGCGTCGGACGGCTCAGGTCCAGGTCGAACTCGGAGCGCTCGGGCAACACGGCGGAGCCGATCAGATCCGCGGCGTGGCCGTACCAGCCGCGGACCTGCTCGAAAAACGACAGCAGATCGCCCTCGGTCGCGATTTGCTCCCCGGCCGGGCCGGCCAGGATGCCGGTCGCCAGCGTGCCCATCAGGCTCACGACCAGCGGTTGCTGGCGGATCGGCGGCACGTCGTTCTCGGGCCGCAACAGCCCGGCCTCTTCCAGGGCGGCCAGGTACAGCGTCGTCCACTGCTCGGGATCGGCCGCCAGCACAACCAGCGCCTGGGCGGCGGTCGGATCGGACAGGATCGCCTCGCGCAACCGCAGTGCCTCCTCGGTCTGCATCGCGACGAAGTCTTCGCGGTTCAGCGCGGTGGCCGCCGCGACGATATAGAACTGGAACGCCACCTCGTCGTCGCGGTCTTCCTCCGCGAACCGCGCCAGGAACTGCGGGTCCTGCTCCAGGATCTCGGCCAGGCCGGGATACGTCTGGGCCGTCAAGGTCCGCCCGGCAAAGCCGGCCACCGGCAGATCGAAGACGAAGCCGGGTGCGAGCACGTCCCCGGTGGTGTTCACCGCCGAGTCGAGGCTGGCCCACGGCACGCCGGCCAACGCCGCGTCCGGAGCCCCGCGTAAATTCGACGCGAACACGACGTACCTCAAACCCGGGTCGTCCCCGAACGCCAGCGACTCGTTGATCCCCAGTTCCGGCAGTCCGAACGTGAAGTGGACATAGGGCGTATCGACGTTCGTCAGGCTCTTGAGCGAGACGCCGTAAAGGCCCGTGTCGCCGGGGGCGAGGATCCGCGGACCGCCCATGCCGATCGTCACGTCGGTCTCGATCGCCCGCTCAATCAAATAACGGTACGGGACGACCGCCTGGTCGCCGTTGGGATTGACGACCTTCACATCGTACAGCCCGTGCGGCGCCTGGCGCAGGTCGAACGTCGCAATGATCGTCGTACTGTCCAGCACCGCATAGTTCGTCGGCTCGTACTCGGCGAACCCGGGCCGCACCAGCTTGACCAGCGCGTCGGGATGGAATTGAGCGCCGACGATCGTGGTGGTCACCCAGCGGCTGCTGCCGCCGGCGTCGGGAGTCACATCGAAGATCGACAGCGGCAGCACTTCGGCCAGGAGCGTCACCTGGGTGTTCGGCGCGGGCTGCGAGTGGCCTTGGACCAGCAGAAAATAACTTCCCGGTTCGGTGGAGGGGATGACGACCGTCTGATCGGGCGCAATGGGGCCGCGACTGGCCGCGTCGAAGGCCACGCCTGTGGGCAGATCGCCGTGCCGCAGGAACAGCTCGTTCGCGCCCTGCGGAGAATTCGATTCGATCTGCACCCGCAACGTTTCACCCAGGCCGACGTCGATCTGATACAGCCGCTGCTGGCCGGTGCTCAGGGTCGTTTCCAGCGGTACGCCCAGATGCAGCGGATCGACCGTGACGTTCAACACGTCGGGGGAAGGCGTGGTATTGTTCGACGTGAATTCGCCTTCGAACACCTCGTTGAAGATGTCGGCCCGCACGATGATCCGGTACTGGCCCGGCGTGGCCGGCGGCAGCGTCGTTTCCAGCACCGACGTGTAACTCTCGCCGGGCTCAAGGCCCCCCGGCGGCGCAGCCGGCACGCGGCCGATCAGCCGGTCGCTGATGTCCCATACGGCGTCGGTGGACAGGTACACCGCGTCGGTCCAAGTCCCTTGGGCCATCGTTTCGCTGTGCACGTTGGTCACCGTCCACTCGATCCGCACCGTTTCCCCGGTGCGGGCCGAGTTGGGAATGACGATGGCCGTCACCTGCAGATCGGTGGGCGGCGGCTGCTCGATCACCATCGCCGCGCTGGGCGTGGCATTGTTCTGCTCGTGAGCCCCCTCGAACACCTTGCCGCGCGGCTGGTTCGCTTTGACGGGATCGGTGATGACGAACACATAGTACGGCCCGTCCAAATCGACCGGTGCTCGCAGCGTGCGGACGATCTCGTAGCTCTCGCCGGGTTGCAGGACGCCCTGGTGCGTGCGGAACGTCAGGAAACGGTCGCTGCTGAGGTCCAGGAACTGGTCCCGCGAGAGATAGATCAGGTCGTCCCAACGGTTCTGTCTCCCGGGTGTGGGGCCCGACCCCATGTTGGCCACCGTGTAGCGGACCTCGAAGTTCTGGCCGGCGACGACCCGCTCGGACGCCACAACCTGCGTCACTTGCAGATCGGGCGGGGTGCTCAGCATCACTTCCAGCGGGGCGGCGGTGATGTTGTTCCCCTCGTCCTGGAACTCCGGCACGCGGGCCATCTGACGGTCGGTCCGATATTCGTACCCGAGGCCCGGGCCG
>REEF01000320.1 GCA_007695205.1 Planctomycetaceae bacterium | reverse complement strand
TTCTGCTTTTCACTGCGCAATTGCAGCATTCTTTTTTTCGATCACTCCGCGTGTAATTCTCGATGCGCTGTGTACAAATGAACAGTAAACGTGTGCTTTGTCCACTGGCTGTTAGAACTCAAGTCTATCGGGGAAAAGATGTTTTTGACTCGTGCAGGGTATACAGCACTGGCTAGGTTTGGCCGTTTTCCTGCTATTCGAAGGAGAAATAGCCTGTTTCCTACGCGTGTCACGACTACTCGACTTCTTTTTCCCCCGGTTTGGCCGTGAACGTCGATTCTGGGCCGATCGGAACAACGTGGTAGGCGGCTTTGCCGGCACACGTCCAGCCATCGGGCGCGAGACGGGGCGACTGGAAGCCCTGCGCGATAATCCGGTTGCGATCCCACCGGCCGGAGGTCGCACCGGCTGCCGATCCCATCGCCGTGGCAGATGTAATCTTGCACCCCCAGCCCCGTGTTTTGCGGGGTTTTTAAGAATTGGGTTTCTAGTTTTCGGCCAACGACCAAACCTATAGAAACGAGCTTGCCCGAAAACGACTCCCGACCTCTTCCGCCGATTCGTCCATGCATCTCGCGGGGAAGAACGGTCGCATAGAGAACGCTTCTCTTTCTGCCACAGGCCGATATACTGTGCCAAATAGGTAAACGATGAATCAGGCTCTTCCGAGGGGCTCCTGACGAGAGAAAACATGATGACGCGTACTTTTCTGTTGATCGCCTTGATCCTGCCGCTGCTTGGCTGCGGCGTCCGACCGGCGGACCGCTCGGCCGACAAGCCGACGACGCGAGGCACGACGCTGGCACCCGACGACCCGCAAGTGATGGCGGCGCTGGCCAGTTTCAATCGGGGCAACGCTTTGATGGAGCAGTACCGGTACGGGGACGCTGCGGCGGAGTATGAGAAGGTGGTCCGGGCGTATCCCGATTGGATCGCAGCCGTCTTCAATCTGGGATTGGCCTACCTGAACCTGCAGGGTGAAAGCGACGCTCGAGACAGCTTGGACATCGCGCGGGAGCGATTCGAACAGGTGTTGGCGGTGGACCCTCACCACGTCCCGTCGCTGTTCTCGCTGGGCATGTACTACCAGTATCTGGGCGAGACGGAGAAAGCGGTCGAGTTCTTCGAGCGAGCGCACGAGGCAGATCCGGACGATCTGCACACGATCTACAAGTTGGCAGAGGTTTCGTTGGCTGCCGACCAGACCGAACGCGGCTTAGAGTTGCTGGAGCAGGTTGTCGAGCGGAATCCGGGATTCGTATCGGCCATCTACCGGCTGGCGATGCAGTACCGCAGCACCGATAGAAGCGACAGAGTCATGCCACTGCTGGAACGGTTCAAGAAGCTGCAATCGGCCGAATTGTCCGCCGGCAGTTTTGCCGTCCAGACCGCTTACGGCGCCGCCGGAAAACACTACGTGATTTTGGGCGCGGACAACTTGCCGTTGGAACGAACGCCGCCAAGCGAGACGCCTGTTCCGATCTTTTCACCCGAGGTCCGGGAATTAGCTGTTCAATTGCAGGCGTGGGATTGGGCGGGTGGCAAGATCCAGTTGCCAGGCATCGCGGTGGCCGACGTCAACGGCAGCGGAGCGTTGGATCTGTGCCTGACCGCTTGCGGCCCCGAGGGTCAGACAATGATCTGGATCAATGACGGGAAAGGGAACTTTAGCCAAGGGCAGATTATCGGTTCGCAGGGCGTTTCTCCCTGCTTTGGCGATGTCGATAACGACGGTCACGTCGATCTGTGGCTGGGGCGTGCGGGTAGCGATTGGCTGCTGCTGAACGACGGCAGCGGGCAGTTCAACCCTGCTTCAACGGAAATGGTAGCGGGCCCCGATGCGCTGACCCACCTGGCGCGTCTGGTCGATTTGGACAGCGACGGGGACCTGGATCTGCTGGCGTTTCGCTCGTCGACCGGGAACGTTCCGGCGGACCAGCACAGCCAAGCGGTGCCGTCCAGCGTCTTGCTGAACCATCGGGACGGCACCTTCGCCGAAGCAGCCGAGGCGTTCGAGTTGCAGTTCGCCGACGTGGCCGTCACCGGGATCATCTACGATGATTGGGACAACGATTACGATTTGGATCTGATCTGCATTTTGGCCGACGGTTCGATCAAGGTCTGGATCAACGATCGGGTGGGCGCCTTTCGCTGGTTCGATGGTGCCGAAGTCGGTTTGGATGTCGAAGGGGTGATCAGCGGGATCAGCGGCGATCCGAGCAAGACGGGGCACCGCGACCTGTTGTTGTTCACCGATTCCGGCATGAAGCTGATGCGGAACGACGGCCATGGACAATTCCGATTGGACGAAGAATTCACGGCGGCTTGGGGCCATCTGGGCGGCACCGGGGGCCAATTTGTCGATATCGATAATGACGGCGACCTGGACCTGGTGCTGGGCGACGCGCGGCGCCGCGACGGGACTCGAGGCCCGGTAGTACTGCTGAACCAATGGCCACGACCCGAATTCGTGAACGCCGCCGATTTGAACCAGGGCCTGCTGCTGTCGGCAATCGAGACCGGGGGCGACGCCAGTTGTGTCGCCGCCGATTTCACCGGTAACGGATTGTGTGATCTGTTGATCGCAGCGGCTGGACGCCCCCCGATGCTGCTGGAGAATATCACGCCCGGTGGGCACTGGATCCAGTTGGATCTGACCGGCACTCGCCCCGCCGACCAGATGGCTCGATCCAACCATTCGGGAATCGGGGCACGCGTCGAGATCAAGACAGGCGACGTTTTCCAGCAATACTTTGTCGGAGGTAGCTCGGGGCCCGTGGCCATGCCGCCGCTGCGAGTGCATGCCGGGCTGGGCGACTACTCCAAACTGGACTGGCTGCGGATCCTCTGGCCCGATGCGGTGCTGCAAGCCGAATTGGAATTGGCCTCGAATCGCTTGCAAACCGTCGAGCAATTGAACCGCAAGACTTCGTCCTGTCCGTACCTGTTCGCTTGGACGGGCAATCATTTCCAGTTTGTGGCGGATTTTGGCGGAGTCGGCGGGTTGGGGTACCTGCTGGAACCGGGCGTCTACGCGATCCCGGATCCAACCGAGTACCTGCCGTTGCCGCCGCTCGAACCGCTGGATGACTACTATGTGCTGCAAGTGGTCAACGGTCTGGAAGAAGTGACCTACTTGGATGAAGTCAAGCTGCTGGCCGTGGATCATCCGGTGGGCACTCGGGTTTATCCAAACGAGATGATGGCCATCGGGGTGCCGCCGCCTGAGTTCAAGATGTTCTGCTTCCACGACACGATCGCACCACTGGCTGCGGTGGACCATCGAGGTGTGGACGTGACGGACAAAATCCTGCACGTCGACCGTCGATACGCTGGCGCGACCCGCCGCGATTCTCGGTTCCTGGGGTTGGCTGATCCTCATTGGGTCGAACTGGATTTCGGCGATCAACTGGCCGATCTGGCTGACGAGGATCGGCCGATCCTCGTCCTGTACGGTTGGGTCGCCTACGGCTACTCGTCGTCGAACTATGCCATCCACCAGGCCGGATTGCGGTGCGAGGCACCGACGATCGAAGTGAAACGCGACGGCCAGTGGGTGGAATTATTTCGCGAAGTCGGCTACCCGGCGGGCATCGAGCACATGATGACGTTGGAGATGACCGGGCATCTGCAGCCCACCGATCGCTTCCTGCGAATCCGTAGCAATATGGAACTTTATTGGGACTGCGCCTTTCTGGCTCTCCACGATCCCTCGGCGGAAATGCAGATCATCGAGATCGGCCCCAGCAGCGCCGATCTGCATTTTTTGGGCTATCCCCGCGAGTACTCTCCCGATGGGCGACAACCGAACCTGGTCGACTACGAGAACATCGACCGGACAGCGGGCTGGAAATTGATGGCCGGGCACTACACCCGATACGGCGAAGTCGCGGAACTGCTGCAGGAAGCCGACGACTGCTTTGTGATCATGGCTCACGGGGACGGATTGACCCTGAGTTTCGATCCCGTTGCGTTCGGTCCGGTGCCCGACGGCATGCACCGCTCGTTCGTGCTGAAGACTCACAGCTACTGCAAGGACATGGACCTGTACACCGCTTATCCGGATACGGTCGAGCCACTGCCGTTTCAAGGCATGAGTGGATACCCGTACGGGCCCGACGAGCATTATCCCGATACGCCGAAAACCCGTGACTATCGGGCTCGATACAATACGCGTCACATTCTGGGACCTTAGGATTCCATGGAACGTTACTACGCCGCCGCCTGCCAGATCGATCTGCCCAACCCTCAGACTCGTGACGAGATCGCCCCGCGTGTCAAGCACATGCTGGACATGGTCGAGTACGCGGTGACCGGCTACGGACCCCTATTTGATGTTCGGCTGGTCGTCTTCCCCGAATTCGCTCACGCCGCGCCGATCTATCCGGACGTCGAACGCCTGCTGCAACGACTGGCCGTTCCGATCCCCAACGAACACACCGACCGCTACGTGCAGAAGGCTCGGCAACTGGGAGTCTATATCCAGACCGGCACGTTCCTGGAATCAGACGCTCGATGGCCGGGCCACGTTTTCAATACGACGTGCTTGATCGGCCCGGACGGCATCCTGACAAAGTATCGCAAAGTCCACCCCTGGACCCCCTGGGAACTGCATACCAGCCCGCATGACTTGACCGGATACGACCAGCCCATGTACCCGGTCGCCGAAACGGAAATCGGTCGCATCGGCGCCGCCATCTGTTACGACTGGCTCTTCCCCGAAGCGATCCGGCAACTGACGCTGGGCGGCGCCGAACTGCTGATCCGAGTCTCTGCGTACATGGACCCCTGGGGCACGGCGTCGCCGATGGACTGGTGGACCACCGTCAACCGTTGCCGCGCGTTGGAGAACATGGCGTATGTCGTCGCCTGTAACCAGGCGAGCAGCCTGAAGCATTATCCGCCGTTCAGTTGGCCCGGCGGCAGCATGATCGTCGATTATGACGGTCGGATCTTGACGCAAGCCGACCCGGGCGCCGGCGAGAAGATCGTGGTCGGCCCGATCGATCTGAGCGCCTTGCGATCGGAACGGGCGCGGCGGAGCGGCCATGCCATGGTGGCCAATCTCCGCACAGAAACGTACACAGGATACCACCAGTCGATCTACCCGCCCGGCGGCGCCGACCACGGCCCGCTGACCCAGGAGATCAACCAACATTCCTATCGGACCGCCCAGAACACCGTACCCTGGTCCCGACAACCGTCGTAACACCCCACGTTCCTTATCGCATCGACGCCCGGTTTCACGGGCGCAATTGTTGGCGTTGGCTGCGTGCAACTGGCCCGCCAGCGTCTGTGGGACGCTGCTACCTCTCGACAAGATCGGCAATCCGTGCCGCCAGGGACGAGGCGCTAAGGTAGTGCAGGAAGTCGTGGCGGTCAGCCAATGCCGCACGTGGCGTTCCATACCGGCTTGAACGCGCCGGGTCCAGTTGGTGTAGTACATCCACTCGGGGAACCCGGTGCCCACGGTTTCCGCGCCCAACCGTTCCAGCAAACGGACCAGGTCGTTGTTGGCGAAGCGGTGAAAACGCACGAAGGTCTCCCCCACGATGCCGATCTTCGGCCGCTGCCGACTGCGATCCATCGGGACCGCCTGAAACTCGACCACCGCCTGCCGGAGTTCTTGGGCCAGACGCTGCACCGTCGGCTGTGTCTCGACCAGTTTCACCAGGCGGTCGAGGCAACGGCGATAGACTTCGTCGGTGTTTCCTGGCCGGGTTTCGTAGGGGCGAACAGCGGCCAGTGCTCGTTCCAACAGATCGCATGCGCAGTTGCTGTTCCAGGTTTGCATCAGGGCGTTGCGTCCAAGTTGTCGACAGTGGTCGTAGAACTCCGAATCGTGACTTGGCGAAAAGAGCGGCACTTCCTGCATTCCGAGTTCGTCAAGCACTACTCGATGTAGGTAGTGGTATTGGCCAAAGCGGCAGGCGTGCTCGAACTGCTCTTGAGCCTCCCAAGCCGCTGGACCGCAAGACGGAGCTGCCGCCGACTGGCGCTCAGACATTCGGCGACTGGTCGCAGTTGGCGAATCACCGTCGATCGCCCTTCCTCAAAGCTCACCGGAGGCCGCAGCAACCCCACTCCCTGCCGCTCCGGGTCCACGGCAGCCGCGATCTGGTAAGGCAGGGCGGTTACGTACGGGCACAGTTGATTGAACCGCTGGCCGGGATGGTCTCGCCACATGCTGATGACGCTGGGCATCCACAGATAATCGACACCCAACTCGATCAGTTCCAGCACGTGGCCGTGCGCGACTTTGACCGGAAAGCACGGGGTTGACAACACCACCTCGACCCCGCGCCGGATAATCTTCCGATTCGATACCGGGCTGACCGTTACGTTCGCTCCCAACTGGCCGAGCAACGTTCCCCAAAACGGAAGCAGTTCGTAATTCGCAAGCGCCAGCGGAATGCCGACGGTCGGCTGGGCAGGCTGCGGCTCGGGAAGGTTGGCGTGCCGCATCAGAAGCTGCTGCCGCTCGGTGAACAGATCGGGGATCCGCCGGGCCGACAGGGCCGACTCGCCCTTCTTGACGTTGTAGCGGTCGCACCGGGAGCCGTGGTAAAGCGGAGTCCGGCCGGGAATCGTGACCTCGTTCACTTCGCAATGATTGCTGCACGCGTCGCAGGCGAAGCTGCGGACGCGGCACTGCAAATCGGCCAGGGCGAACCCCACAAATCGGCTCTCCCGCCGGCCATGTTGCTGCTGCGCGCGCCGCACAAGGACGGCCGCGCCGATGGCCCCGGTCACCTCGGGGTTCGCCGGCACCCGGATGTCCAGCCCGGTCAATTTCCGGAACGCAGCAACCACGCCCTGATTGAAGGCCGTGGCGCCCTGGAAATAGACCCGCCGGCCGATGCGGCGATTCCCCACCACTCGGCTGAGGTAGTTGCCCACAATCGAATAGCACAGTCCCGCTACGAGGTCTTCGACCGATTCGCCGCGCTGCTGATGGCTGAGCAGATCCGATTCCATGAAGACGGTACACCGTTCCCCCAGTCGGATCGGCTGGCGACTGCCCAGCGCGATGCGGCCGAACTCTTCCTTGATGTTGATGCCGAGGCGTTCGGCTTGCTCTTCCAGGAAGCTGCCGGTGCCGGCCGCGCAGGCGTGATTCATCTCGAAATCGACGACCACACCTCGGTCAAGGCGGATGTACTTGCTGTCCTGGCCGCCGATCTCAAACACCGTGTCGACGTCCCGGTCGGCCTCTCCGGCCGCCGCGGCCTGGGCGATGATCTCGTTGATCACCAGATCGGCGCCGATAAAGTCGCCGGTCAGATAGCGGCCGGAACCGGTGGTGGAAGCGCCCCGGATTCGCACCCGCGGATCCAGTTGAACTCGAATCTCGGCCAGCACCCGGCGAACGGCATCCAGAGGCCGACCGGCGGTCATCTGGTAGTTCTTGGCCAGCAAACCGTTCTGGGCGTCGATCACCGCCACTTTGGTGCTGATGGATCCGACGTCCAGTCCCAGGTAGCCGTCGATCGTTTTCCCGTTGCCGCGTGCCGTGCCATCAGCTTGTTCCGCGATACACGGTGCCTTGTCCGGCGGGCCGAGCGGGCCGAGCCGGCCGAGCCGGTGGGCTGCCCCGTTGCCCCGGTTGAGCGAATGGTTCAAACGCTCGACGTGCAGACGTCCGCCAGGCGGCGGGCCAGATTCGCAACGTCCTTCCGCTTGCTGCCGCATCGCCGCCAAGACCGCCCCCAAGGCTCCACTCACAGCATGTTCCTCGGGTACGACCAAATCGTCGGGCTCAAGTCCCAGTACCTCGCGAATCGCTCGCACAACCCCCTCGTTGGCCGCGACACCCCCGCAGAACACGATCGGCCCCTTCCACCTGTAACCCTGTCCGAGATTGCTTTTCAGGTTGCGAGCCAAGCCGAGACAGAGACCGGCGACGATGTCCTCCGTGGGGGTCGCCTGTTGCTGAAGATGGATCATATCGCTCTTGGCAAACACGCTGCACCGGCCGGCCACCCGCGCGGGTAGACGGCTTGCGAGCGCCAACCGCCCGAATTCCTCCTCGATCCGGATCCCCAACCGCGAGGCTTGCTGGTCGAGAAAGCTTCCGGTACCCGCCGCGCAGCTCGTGTTCATGGCAAAGTCGACCATATCCTGGCCATTCGCGTCCGGCGGGGGCAGGACAATCAGCTTGCTGTCCTGGCCACCGATTTCCAGCGCCATGCGGGCTTTGGGCACTAGGTATCTCCCGGCCACCGCCTGGCAGATAACCTCGTTGAAGAAGGTCGCCTCGAGCAACTTGCCGATCATCCCCCCCGCCGACCCCGTGCCTGCGATAAGCGAAAAGCGACTCTTAGGGAACCGATCGAGCAATGCTCCCAGCACCCGGCTAGCTGTCGCCAGAGGTTGACCATTGGTACGAGTGTAGGTGGCGTCAAGAATCTGCCCCGTAGGATCCGTCACCACCGTCTTCAGCGCGACGGAGCCAGCGTCGAAACCCAGGGCAAGCAACCGGCGTCTTCACGATCACCGCGACTCGACTGCAAATCCATCGTGTATGCTCCCTTGCTGGCCTTGCCCGATCAAGAACCTGTCAGATGCCTTGGCGGGCGAAAGGCGGAAATACTCTCATACGCCCTCCATCGTTGGGGACGTGCCCGCCACCTTTGCATGCAATTCCCATTCCACCAGGCAGACGAAACCCTGCCGATGATTAGGCTTTGTCTGAAAAAGGGTCTGACCCTCTCCGGGCACACCGTATTTCCCGAGTTTTTAGCGTGCCCTCCAAAGGGTCAGCCCCCTTTTCAGACAAAGCTTAGCAAGAATGCGAGCAGGAGATCGATAACCGTGACCCTGGCGATCATTACGATAGCCTTCGCACCAGTTTAGTCGTTAATTCAATCTCCGATTAGCCGTGTTGTGCATCCTCATAGAAACTAGATATCACCAAGTTTACAGGCG
>REEF01000600.1 GCA_007695205.1 Planctomycetaceae bacterium | reverse complement strand
AGGACACTAGGTCGAATGCGTGATCATCAGCCAAGGGAAAGCCGTCGTCTTCTTCCCAGAGGTCTGCCGTCAATTCGTCTGTTTCTCCCCCGTCCCCGCACTCCTCCTCGATCTCTTCCTCAACTTCGTCCTCGATCACGTCCTCGGCATCGTCTTCGACGTTGTCCTCGTCTTGCTGATCGATTTCTTGCGTGAACTCTTCCTCGATGACTTCTGCCTTATCCTCTTCGGCCTCCTCCTCCACATCGTTCTCGGCTTGCTGGACTTCTTCTTCGCCTTCTTCTTCGATTTCTTTCAGGTCCTCGTCCTCTTCTTCCAGGAATTCGGTGACTTCCAATTCTCGTTCCGGTTGCAGCAGGGCGTCTTCGTCGTCCCAGTCGGATTGGTCCAGGCCATGACGCACGGGCAGCAGACGGGCCTCGACGCCGGCGGCTTGGAAGATGCGGAGGATATGATGATGGCAAGTAAACAGCATCATCTGGTGTCCGGCGAGCGCGAAATCGCGGAGCACTTCGGCGGCCATTTTGGCGCGTTTGACATCTAGATTGACCAGCACGTCGTCCAGCACCAGTGGCAGTAAGGCGCCTCGGCGAGCGTAGGCGGCGGCCAAAGCCAAACGCAAGCTCAGGAAAACGGCCTCCCGCGTACCTTGGCTCAGCACATCCAGTGGCAGCGATTCCCCGTTGGCCGTATCGACTCGCAGGATATCTTCGCTCAACGGCGTCCAGACTCGCTGATAGCGGCCTTCGGTCAGACGGATCAGGTAGGTACTGGCCTCGGCCAACGTTTCGGGCTGCCGTTCGGTCTCGTAGATCTGCCGGATCGCTTCCAGCATCAGGCTGGTCACCGCCAGCACTCGCCAACGGTGTACGCCGCGCCGGACGCGTTCTTCGATGGCTGCCAGCCGGACTTTGGCATCGTTCAATCGCCGGTCTTCGGACAGGGACTTCATCTCCTGGACCATCTGTCCCCGCTGTTCGTGCAGATGGGTCAAGCGACTCTGGGCATCCTGCAGCCGAGCTAGCAGTCGTTCCCAGTAGGGTTCCAGGCGGTCATCCTCGTGCGTCTGCAGGACCTCGCCCACAGCGGCCTCGGTGCATTGCGTGCCGATCGACAGCTTGATCCGCTGGTTCAGATCCTTGTGCAATTCGGTCAATTCCTGGATACGGGTTTGGCGTTGGGCCAGCTTGCGCAATTGGGCATCGTCGTCGACATTTGCTTGACGCAGCAGAGCCCTACGCAGGGCCATCTGTTTGCGGAGTTTGCCTGCAGCGTCGCGGAACTGGCGTTTTAGTTCGCGATGTTCCTGCTTCAATTCCTTCCGCCGTTGGATCCACTGCCTTTGTTCGGCCAGTGCGGCTGCGACTTGACGGATCTGGGTACGAGGATCGTTGCTAGCCGGGGTGATCTGCACATCGTGGATCAGTTCGGTGACGCGTTGCGTGACGGCGTCCAGTTCGGATTCACGTTGTTCCAATTCCTGGCGGCAGACCTGCAATCGCCGTCCGAGTTGGACGGTTTGGCCGTCTCCTTCGGACAACTGCTGGATATGCTCGGGCTGGAACGATTCCGGTAGATTGGCGGCGCGCAGCGCATCCCGCCATTGCTGTTGGGCCTGCCGGAGATCCTCTGCGGCTCGGGCGGCCTTTTCTTTGGTCGTATCGCTTCCGTTGAGCGCTGCCTGACGTTTGGCTTCCAGGGGGGTCAACTGTTCCAGGCGTTGGACGTATTGTTCGGCCGTTTTGACGCGATCGTCCAGCTTGCCACCGCCGGCGGGCAGTTGCTGATCCAGTTCGTCACGTTCTTCAGCCAGCGAGCGCAATTGACGTTTGACTTTTTCGATTTGTCGCACGCAGCCGTCCAGATCACGGCTCAACGTTTTTTCCAGCAGCAGTTTGGTCACGACGGCCAGGGCCCAGCAGGCGAACCCCAGGACCGTCACGGTCCACCCCAGTTTGGCGACCCATTCCCACAGCAGCGACGCCAGGATCATGGCGACACCGACCACGAACGGCACACCGCACCAGACCAGCGTCTGAACGGGCAGCACCTGTTCTTCCAGCAACTGCCGCCGATCCTGTTCCAGTTCTTTGCGATGCCGATCCAGTTTCTCGATCCGCTCTTCCACCTGGACTCGTCGCCGCATCCGGGTGACTCGCCGACCGGCTTCGTCCAGCGCTCGATCCAATTCGGTCTCACCGGTTTCCGCCAATTCGGCCTGCAATTGCTCGGCAATCTGTTCGGCCTCGCGGCGCGAATCATCGCGCTGTTGCTGGACCTGCTGGATACGTTGTTGGGCATCCTGCACGGCGCGTGCCGGTGCGCGCAGGGTGGTCAGCGTACGATGCGACAGTTCCGGCGTGATCTCGGGCATCTCGGCCGGAGCCAGCCCGAGCCGTTCCCATTGGGTGTGCAGCGCCTGCTGTAGATCCTCGATTTCTTCCAGCAGTTGTTTGATCTGATTCTCCAGCGATCCGATCCACGGAGTATGTTCGGAGAGCGCCTCGATGCGTCCGACGTGGGCCCACAACTGCCGATTGATCGGTTGCGCCGCGGCCTCTTCGACAATCACTCGGCGACGGCGGCGAATCTGTTCCACCGACTCGCGATGTTCAGCGATTTCGGCCTGGATCGCATCGATACGCTGGACCGCTCGTTCGGGCAGCGCCACGGGTCGCCCCAGTTTTTGCAGTTTTTGCGCGACCTCGGCTCGCTGCTTCCAATCGTCGCGGACTTGAATCGCCACCTCGACCGCCCGCGCCTCGCGTTCCATCCGGTCGATATTTTCATCCAGCCGGGCTGCTTCGTCCTGCAGGATTGCACGTTGGGCGGCCAATTGTATCCAACGCTGCCCGCCACTGGCCAGTTCCTTGATTTCATCGCGCAGCGTCTCGCGTTGCTCGAGCAACTCCGTCAACTCCGAACGGCTGCCGTCGGCCGCCAGGATCTGGTTGCGAGCCGCTTCCAACTGGCGCATGACATCGATCAACGACACGCGGTCCAGGCCGCTGGTCAGTTTGTACAGGTGTGCTGCGGCTTCGGTATCGTCCAGGGTACCGAGTTCCTGGAGTTCGCGGAGTCCGACGGCGAACACGTTATTGAAAATCGGCTCGTCGATCCCAGAGAGCAACGAGCCCAGGACATGTTGGCCTTGCCTTGCACCTTGGGGGGACAGCACCTCGATGCGTCCCAGATCGTCGCCTGTCAAGCTGCCTGGGGTACGGCGCACGGTGAATCGCCCCCCCGCGCCGACCACGTGCAGCGCCCCACCACCTCGCCCTCCGGCGACCGGCGGCAGATAGCGACTGCGGCGTTCGTGGGAATACCCGTACAGGATGCTGCGGACGAACTCCATCAGCGTCGTCTTGCCGGCTTCGTTGGGTCCGTAGAAGACCGTCAGCCCTTCGGACACATGGTCCAGCTTGAGGTCGTTCCAGGCACCAAAGCCTTCGATTTCTACATCGGTGATTTTCACCTTCGCGTCTCCGCCGTGAAGGGCAATTTCGATTGCGCACGGTTACAAAACATCTTCACCTCGCAACAAGTCCGCACCCAAAGCGGCCGCTTCTTCCAGCAGATCCGACCGCATGGCGTCTTCGTTCGAGTCGAAGACAGCTGCCAATGTTCGGTCTTTGCCTCGTTGAGGCAAGTAGGTGGCCAGGTCCAAGGGCATGCGCTGGTCCTGCTGGTGCTGGCGAACGGCTCGCAAGAAGTCGCCCAGAATCGTGTCCTCTTCGTAACTCTCCTCCGGTAACTCGCCAGACGATGTGACCGTCAGCTCCATGGTCCAGACGGCCGGTTGAGCTCGGCCGAATTCGGTCCGCAGCCAATCCAGCAACTCGTGATCCAAACCGCCGCGCAACTGGCTGGCCAACGTCCCCTCCGTCTCGATCTGCCAAGCGACCAGGATGCTGCTCGAGCCGGCTTCGGCCACGATCCGCTGCATACGGTCGCGCAGGATGCGCTGCAAGTCATTGCGGTGCGTTCCCTCGGCCGCCCCGATCGATTCACGGTACCACCGCACATTGTCGGTGGGCATGAATTTGGTCTGTGCCGTGCGGCCTCGTTCGACTCGCGCCAGCGTACAGCCATGCACCCCCGCTTCACTCAACGATCGCCCCTGGGGGCTGCCTGGATAGACCGCTGTTTGAGGCGATTGGAATAATGTCTTGGATTGATGCAGACCGCCCAGCGCCCAGTAATCGATCTGTTTGTACGCTGCTAACGAACTGGCTTCTGCGCGACCATAGGCCATGGCGACCGTGAACCGATCGCTGGGCTCGACGCGGAAAACGCTGGCGTCCACCACCGGATCTTTCCCAGCGCTGATCCCGATGATCGAGGCGATGGGATGATCGTTGCGACGAAATAAACTCTGATGCACCTGGCCTCGAGGGAACCGGTGAACATTATCGGGCAAGGCCAATTCCTCGGGCCAATGATCCGGGCCGTCGATCTGGCCGCCGATCCAATAGACGGCGATCCGCTGTTCGCGTAGCAGATCGAACTGTTCCATCAAGAACGCCAGTTGTCGCGCCCCTGCCGAGGACGGGTCGATCACATCACCGGCCAGCAGAATAAAATCGACGTTTTCTAAAATGGCCGTTTCAAAGACACACGCGGCCGCCTGGATGGGGGCTTCCGCCAGAATCTTTCGAAGATGATCCGGCACCTCGGGCATCCCATACGGTGGCTGTTCCAGATGCAAGTCGGAAGCATGAAGAAAGGCAATGGATTCTCCCGACATCGAGCACCTCCGTGCGCTCTCAGGCAACTTATGTTTGTAAAACCAAGGGGATGGATTGCAGGGCATTCGTCTTAGAATATCCCACGGTGTACGCGTCAGTCTAACCAAGTGAAAGCATTGATGCTACGCCGATTTTGCTATCGTGGATTCGGTTCGCCCACCTTTCCCTGACGGCTGCTAGCAGTGCCAGCGACTTGCCACCGCTGCTTCGCCTGCAGCTCGGCTGGCAATCCACTTGACCTCTGGGCCGCTGCACACCAGCTCTGGCCCCCAGCGGCTGGGTGGTACTTATCGGTGATCGGTGATAGGTGGGTGGCACTTATCCGATAGGTGGGTGGCACTTATCTGCTTATCCGTGCCATTTTCCGGGCCGTTTCGGTATCAAGGCGGAACGGTTTGGCCCAGGCCTTTCGGGCCTTGAATACTTCGCGATTGATGTTGACGTTCCCGAGGCGATTCGCTACGGTTGCCGCCCTATGTCTCGAAACCTGCTCTGCCTATTGCTGCTCGTTCTGGTGCTGGTACCGCTTGTTGCGGACGCGGCCGATTCGGGGCGTGCGCCTCGTTCTACCGTGCTGGTTTTGCGTAATGGGGGGGTCTTGGTGGGACAGGTCGTTCCTGCAGGTGATCGCTACGTCGTTTTGTTGGGCGACAATTCCGAAGTGCGAGTGCCGGTCCGTGATGTAGAGATGCATTGTATCGACTTGGACGAAGTCTACCTGCGTAAACGGTCACGCTTGGCCAGCAACGATGTCACGGGCCACCTGAATCTGGCCGACTGGTGCCTGCAACAGAAGCTTCATGCTCGAGCGGCGGATCAATTGCTGACTGCGATCGCATTGCAACCCCGACACCCGCGACTGCCTGGTCTGCAACGCCGTCTTCACTTGGCTGTCGCATCTCCCGAATCCCACGAAACGCAGGATGGCTCGCCGTCGTCCTTGATCCCCATGGCGGATCTGGAGAAGACCACACGGAGCCTGCCACCCGGTTCGGTGGCAGAATTCACCTCGCAGATCCAGCCGCTGTTGTTCAACCAGTGTGGCGGCAACTCCTGTCACGGCAGCGGTGGTGCGTCCGATTTTCGTCTGGTGCGTCCGGCGCTCAGCAGAAGCCTGACCCGGCGTTTTACGCTTCGCAATCTGCATGCCGTCATGCAATGGGTCGATCTGGAGGACCCGGAATCCAGCCCTCTGCTGAAGGTTCCGTCCTGCGCTCATGGCGGACTGGATACGGCCGTCTTCGGGCCTCGGGAACAGCAGCAGTTTGACTTACTGGCCGCTTGGGTTCGTTCGGCCACCGTGGTGCCGTCGGCGCCGGTGCACGAACTGGTCTCCGAACCACACCTCGCACCAGCGACGGGTCTGTTGCAGGCCAGTTATCTGCAGCCGGTCGATCTGCCGGACGATTTCCCCGACCGGCCTCGGCGTCTGAGCGATACCACCCCTTCGCAGGCATCGGCCCCCGCACAGCGTTTCGGTTCTGGCGATTTGACGGGCGAGTCCCCGCGTCATGTCGTGGCTCGCGATCCGTTCGATGCGGAAGTTTTCAATCGCCGCTATCACCGCGACCGTTGACAAAGGCCTCGCCGATCGATAGCTTCAAGTCCACTTCGGGCCCTGTGAATCCCGCCTCTCGTCATGGGTGCGTCTTTATGGGGGTGTCGGATTCGGCTTTCGGTTTCGTGTTGCTGTCTCGATGCTTTTTTTTTGGAAAGCGAGCCTTATGATCGTGGTGAATACGGAATCCATTCCAGGCTATCATGTTACCAGTGTCCTGGGGATCGTCCAGGGCAATGTTGTACGAGCCAAGCATGTGGGGCGAGATCTCGCCGCCAGTCTCAAGAACATTGTCGGGGGCGAGCTGAAGGGCTACACCGAGCTGCTGACCGAGTCGCGTCGGACGGCCATCGAGCGGATGTTGAGCCAGGCTCAAGAACTGCAGGCCGATGCGATCGTCAATGTCCGCTTCAGCACCAGTGCCGTCACGCAAGGGGCGGCCGAGTTGTATGTGTACGGGACCGCCGTCAAGATCGAACCGATCGTCCAGGCGTCGACGGTTTCTTAGACCGATCTTCTTCCTGCGGCACAAAGAAGGAATCCGTGATGATGGATATGGATCTTGTCTTCGGACTGTTTGTCGTCGGTCTTCCTTTGTTCATGCTGGCGTTTGCCTGGGCGATGGGCGTATGGATCAGCAATCGGCATGAGGCAGATCTTGCACAACGCGAATTGGCGGTGGCTCATATCTTGGTCCACAATACGGGCCGCCTGCAAGATGCGGTCACGGGCTCCCAACCGCCGGTGATGATCACCAGCGAGGTCACGCTGGGAGTCGACCACTTCCGTGGATTTCTAGGCCAGTGGAAGAGCCTGTTTGGCGGCCAGGTCCGCAGCTATCAGATGGTGCTGGATCGCGCGCGACGCGAGGTCGTCATGCGAATGCTGGAACAGACCAATGCGATGGGTTATAATGCGGTGGCCAATTTACGCATCGATTTCGCGGATATCAGCGGATCGGCTCTTGCGCGGCGCAAAGCGGCTGATATCAGCGTGTTGGCGTCGGGAACGGCCTATTATGTCGCGACCAAGAGCTGACGTCCCAAGAGCTGACGTCCGAGGAGCGTTCGATTCGCATGTCTCGCCGTCGCGTCCATGATTCGGTCTTCGACGAACCGCACATGCGGGCGACCGTTGGACCGGTCCCTCCGGCACCGCAACCACCCGCAGAACCGGCGGACGCCATCCGTAGCGAGTCGCCGCTGGATTCGATCTGGAACGAGCCGGCGATGGCCGTACAGAACGCTGCGACGGGTTCAGGGGCGGATGCGCCGTACGCTCGATGGTTGGTCGAAGGCCGAGCCCGGTACGGTTGGGGGCGCAGTTGGCTTGTCACTTTGGGCCTGATGTTGGCCGCCGGACCGTTAGCGCTGCTCAGCGCGTTTTGGGGAGCCGGTCAGACATGGTTCAGCGTCCTGGCACTGACGGTCTTCGGGCCGTTGGTGGAAGAGATGGGCAAGATTATGGCGGCCCTGGTGACCGTCGAAAAATGGCCTTTTGCTTTTCGCAGTGCGTGGCAGATCATCGTCTGCTGTGCGATGGGCGGTGCCGTGTTTGCGGTGATCGAAAACCTGCTGTATCTGCACGTCTACGTGCGTGAGCCATCGGCCGAGCTGATCTATTGGCGCTGGACGGTGTGTACGGCCCTGCATGTCGGGTGCAGCCTAATCGCTGCCTGGGGCGTGGTTCACGTCTGGAAGGACGTCTGGCAACATCATCGACCGCCGCGTGTCGAGCTGGGTTATCCGTTCTGGATGACGGCGATCGTGATTCACGGGGTCTACAACGCATTCGCCCTGATGTTCGAGATGCTGGTGTCGCCGTTCTGAAGCAGACGTTCCGCGTCCGATGTTATTCGGGCGGACAAGACGATACACTGATATCTGGTTGACTGGAGTTGCCCTTTGATTTTCATCTGCCCTAGGAGTCTGAATCATGAGATGCACGATGTTGGCGATGTTGGCCCTGATGCTGTTTCCGTGGACGTCCGCGGCCGCTGAGACGGAGGTTGTTTTCGAAGATGCCCTGGCCGGAAAGATGGACGATGGCTGGTCGTGGCTCCGCGAGGATCCGGAAGCCTGGCGTTGGAAAGACGAAGGCTTGGAAATCCGCGTCCAGCCCGGCAATGCGGCCACCGTCCGCAATGCGCTGGTGCGGACCGCTCCGGATCGCCAGCAGGGCAAATTTGCCATCGACGTGACGGTCACCAACCACACGTTGCCCACGATCCAGTATGAACAGGCGGGGATCACCTGGTACGTCGACGGCAAGCCCGTGTTCAAACTGGTCAAGGAGTTGGTGGATGGCGATCTGGTCATCATCCCAGGCCGTGTGCCGGTGCCGACCGACGAGTTCGAGAAGATCCAGTTGCGACTGATCGTCACCGCCGATACCTGGACCGCTCAGTTCCGCTCGAACCTGGACAGCGAGTTTCAAACCGCAGCCAACGGCAAGCTGCCGCCGCCCAACAACGATCAGGTCAGCATCCAATGCTACCACGGGCCTGCCGACGCCGAGCACTGGATTCGCTTCCAGGATTTCCGCATCCAACAGATCGAGCCATAAGCATCCGGCCAGGTATTTCTTGGTGGAATTGGCGGAAGGGGTCGGGAGTCGTTTTCGGG
>REEF01000437.1 GCA_007695205.1 Planctomycetaceae bacterium | reverse complement strand
AGAAAGCGTTTGCCACATGGTTCGCTGTTGCCCGAAAACGACTCCCGACCCCGTTGACCTGCGTTTCCGGATGGCTCGGATCGCAAGATGCGCGTTCCGGGCCTCAACACCTCGGCTCGCTCGATCGTTCCGTTGAACGGGCACGGGTGCTGGCAACGCACGATGCATGGGGGCATAATGAAGGCGTGGGTGAATCGAGTCATGGAATGAAGGAGATCGACCATGCGGAAGACGAATTGTCGTAACAAGTCCGGTCCGATATCGCTATCTCGTCGGACGTTCATGATGGGTGCCGCTGCCTCGGTGGGTTTTCCCTATGTTGTTCCGTCATCCTCTTTGGGGCGCGACGGCAACCTGCCGCCTAGCGAGCGGATCACGATCGGTGTGTTCGGCGTGGGGAACCGTGGAAGCAGCTCGCTACAGGCGATGCGGCCGCTGCCCGACCATCAGGTGCTGGCGATCGCCGATTGCCGCCGCGATCGCGCCGAACTGGCGCAACGCAATGTCAACGAATTCTACGCTCAACGCATTGGGAAACAGCAGTACACCGGTTGCGAGATCTACAACGACTTTCACGACGTGCTGCAGCGTGACGACATCGACGCCATTTGGGGTTGCATCCCCGATCACTGGCACGGCGTGGTCTACGCCCGTACGATCGAGGCCGGCAAGGACTTGTACGGCGAAAAACCGAACACGCGGTGGATCGAAGAAGGGATTCGTATCCGGGACATGGTGCGTCGTTACGGGTGTGTGTTCCAGACCGGCACCCAGCAACGCAGTTCGACCCACTTCCGCCACGCTTGCGAACTGGCTCGAAACGGCTACCTGGGCAAGGTCCACACGATCCACGTCGGCGTTCCGGGCGGACGAACGTATCCGGTCGAAGCGCCCAGCGATCCGCCGCCGGGATTCGATTACGATTTCTGGTCCGGCCCCGCGCCGCTGATCCCGTTCGATACGAAACGCTGCGAATGGCTGGCGATGTACATGATCTCGCACTACTGTGCCGGGTTTATCACCAACTGGGGCGTCCATCACCTGGACATCGCCGGTTGGGGATGCCCCGAGGTGTTCGAGGAACCGTTTGAAATCCAAGGAACGGGGGTTTTGCCCGACGAAGGGATGACCGACACCTGGATTTCCTGGCAGATGGAACTGGCGTGGGACAGCGGGCTGAAAATGAAGTTCACCAATACGGGCAATCCGATCCCGCAGGGGTGTAAATTCGAGGGCGACGCGGGCTGGGTCCACGTCAACCGTAGCGGGATCTGGGCCGAACCCACCTCGCTGCTGAACGTCAAACTGAAGCCTGACCAACTGCATCTGCATGCCAGTCCAGACTATTCCAATCCGTACACGGCCCATACGGCCGATTTCTTCCGCAGCATGCGTACCCGCCAGGATCCCGTATCGCCGGTCGAGGATGGTCAGGCGGCCAGCACCATCGGCAATGTAGCGGATATCTCGCTTCGCCTGGATCGGCGGTTGAGGTGGGACCCGCGGCAAGACCGCTTCGTCGATGACGACGACGCCAATCAGATGCTCAGCCGCGCGTCGCGCAGTCCTTGGATCATGTAAAGTGGATGTGAAGTGCAAGGGGGGCGGGAGTCGTTTTCGGCCGAAGTTTAACCACATGGAAAGCGGCTTATCCGAAAACGACTCCCGACCCGTTCCGCCGATTAGAAGTACTTAGAAGGGACCGATTCGATGAGTTTCCCCGTTTTTCGAGTTTGTTTATCGACGTGGATCGCCACCATCCTCCTCGCCGGGTTCGTTGCGGCCGATGTGACGGTCGAGCAGGCCTGGGAACAGATGCCGCGATACGAGTACGGCCAGGACATGGGGCCGTTGCTGGCGATCGATCGCGAAGTGATCCGGGTGATGGGTTCTGCGGAGAAGCGCGCCGACCTTGCCGCTCGACTGGCCGCCTTGTTGGAAGACGAAGCGACGACCCCGGCGGCGAGACAATACATCTGCCTGCAATTGCGCAATATCGGTACCGATGCCCAGGTGCCGATTCTGGCTCGATTACTGCGTCAGCCGGATTCCTCCGAGATGGCTCGGCACGCCCTGGAATCGATCCCTGGCCAGGCATCTTTGCAGGCGTTGCGCGATGCTTTGGACGACCTGCAGGGGCCGTTGCTGGCCGGCGTGCTCGGGTCGCTGGCGATGCGTCAGGATGATGCGTCGGTCGATACACTGGTCTCCTTAGCTGGATCACCCGATGCCATCGTCGCCGTGGCGTCGGTGCGAGCATTGGGCGGTATCGGGGGCGCCGAGGCGACCGAGGCGCTGCGGGCCATGGCCGCTGGTGACGACCAACCCATGCACCGCGAAGTATCGGTGGCTTTGCTGGACTGCGCTGCAAGCCTGGCGGCCAGCGATCGTGTCGAAGCGGCTCGGGAAATCTATGAATCGTTCGCCGATGCCGATCAGCCGATCGGCATCCGCCGCGCGGCTTTGACCGCGTTGCTCGATCTTCAGGATCAGCAGGCGTCGCAAACGGTTTTGGAATGGTTCGGTTCGGAGGATCGGGTGCAACGGCAGGTCGCCGCAGCTCGATTGACGATGTTGACCGATCAGCAATTGGATCAACTGGCGACGCAAACCGAAGCACTGCCCGAATCTGCTCAGGTGGCCATCCTGGAATTGCTGGCGATCCGCAAGGGCGTCCGGGCGTTGCCCAGAGTGCTGGAGGCGGTGTCCAGCGACCAGCCGCGTCTGCAGCAGGCGGCCATCCGCAGCTTGGGGTTGATCGCCGACGCCCGCACGATCCCCCTGCTATTGGAGATGCTGGCGGAGGACGAGCCCGCGAGTTCGCTGGCGGCCCAAGCCCTGACCTCGATGCCACGAACCCAGGTAGGGCCGGCGTTGCTAAAGGCCCTGCAAGAGCAGCCTGCCGCTCGGCCTGCGGTGGTCGATGTCCTGAAAAAACTGGTCTATTACGAGGCGATCGATCCGTTGATCGAGATTGCGGCCAGTGACGATCCCGCCGTCTACCAAGTCGCCTTGGATGGTCTGCGCGGGATCGCCGATCCCGATCAAACCGACATCCCCCGGCTGTTGAATCTATTGCAGCGATCCACGCCCGGGCGACATCGAGACGATGTCGAACGCACGATCTTGATCGTCTGCGACAAACAGCCGGCCCAGGCCGATCGGGCCGAACCCGTACTGAAGGCGCTGGGCGAAATCGACGTGACGCGTTCCGCACTTCACTTGCCCCTGTTAGGACGATTGGGCGGTCCCCAGGCCTTGAAGATCCTGGACGCCGCACTGGAAAGCGACGACGCCCAAGTGCGTGATGCGGCGGTCCGAGGGATCTGCAACTGGCCCGATGCGTCGGTCGCCGATCGGTTGATGGAACTGGCTGCCGATGCGAATCGTCGCGGAGACCAGCAACGAGCCTTGCGTGCTTACGTGCGGGTCGTGACCTTGCCCAGCGATCGCGAGGAACCGCAGACGCTGGAAATGCTGCAATCGGCCATGCGGTTAGCCACCAGGACCGAGGACCGACAACTGATCCTGACACGCGCTTCGACGGTGCGAACGATGGAGGCTGTCCAGTGGATCGCTCAGTACCTGGATCGACCGGAATTGGCTCAAGCAGCCTGCGTATCGCTGGTCGACCTGGCCCACCATCGGTTCCTGCGTCAACCGAACATGGACCGGTTCCACCCGATCCTAGAGCGAGTCAGCCAGATCAGCAAGGACGCGGACGTGGTCAGTCGGGCTCGACGGTACCAGTTGGGGCTGTAGACCCCACCGTTGCATTAAAAGTAGGAAGGAGCTTGATGCAACGTTTCCGATCAGGAATCGCTTCCAGCTTCCAGTTTCCGGACGGCCTGGACAGCCGCCTCGCGTACGATCGGATTGGGGTCTTCCTGCAATTGCCTCAGGCGAGGCAGAGCTGGCAGGGCACCTTCGCCCAAATTCCCCAGCGCTGCTGCTGCTTCCGCGCGAACGAGGGCCGACGGTTGTTCCAATGCGTCGATCAAACGCGGCGCGACCGCTTGGATAATCTCCCGATCGTCGGGACGGATCTGCAGCAGCGCCCACCACACGGGACCTAATTCTGTGGGGTCCAAATGCTGCAGACAAACACGCAACGGGCCCACCGCGCTGGCGGCCGCGGGCCCAATCTTGCCCAGTGCATAGCACGCCGTCCCTCGGATATCGCTATCGTCTGAATCCAAGGACTTGATCAGTTCCTGGACTGCGGGAGCCGCCGCCGGACCGATCGCGGCCAGGGCCATCTGTGTTTCCACGCGGAACGCGGCATCGTTGGCGTCGGTCACCGGTTCTTGTAAAGCCTCGGTGAGCGCGGGGACCGCTTCGGCCGCCTCGGGGCCCAGCCGATACAGCAACCGAGTCGCGTAGTGACGCAATTCAGGATTCTTCAACGCATCCACGATGCGATCGATAATCATCGGACCGATCGAAGCCAGGGCATCCAACGCATTGCCGACCACCTCCGGATCCGCATCCTTCAACATGGCGATTAGCGCGGGGGCCGCCACATCGCCATGTTCGCCGAAATCGGCCAGCGCTCGAGCCGCGACACGGCGAACCTGGGCGTCGTCCGAAGCCAAGCCAGCGACCAGCGTCTCGGCAGCATGCTTGACGACTCGCTGCTGGTCCGGGTTGATTCTGGCTAAAGCCCACAGGCTGATTGTTTTCAAAGTCTGCTCTTCGCCACGAGCCGCGTCGACCAATGCTCGATTCGCCTCTTCCGTCTTGGCACCGATACTGCCCAGGGCGAATGCTGCCGCGTAGCGAGCGCCCATGATTTCGTCCGATTCCAAACGCTGGACGATCGCCGGCACCGCCGCCGCAGATTCTGGACCGATCTCGCCCAGAGCGATCAAGACTTTGATTCGCAATTCATGTTGAGGATCCTCCAGCAACGGGATCAATTCAGGCACCGCATCTGCGGCTGCGGGACCGATGTCACCAGCCAAAACCACTCCCCAATAGGCCAAATCCGGCCTCTTGAGCAGATCGCGAACCCGAGGGACCGCCCGTTCTCCAAACTCGGCAAAGGTCTCCAACGCCGGGACGATCACGGTCGCGTCGCCTTCCAACAGGAGACGTTCCAGCACCGGCTCTATCTTCTCGGGATCGGGGTCGATCGCACGCAACGCCGCGATCGCAGCGCGCCGCACTGCTGGATTCTCGTCGAACACGGCCTCCAGCAACGCTTCCGCAGCCGGTTCGGCCGGCGGACCAATGCTCTCCAGCGTGGTGGCCGCGTAGACGGCTAACTGGGGATCTGGGCTCCTTAACAACTCGATCAAGGCGGGTACCGCCGGGACCGCCTTTTCGCCCAGCTTGCTCAACTGGTCCAACGCACTGCGAGCCTCGCTTCGATCGGCGCTGGACAATTGCTCGACAAGTGCGGGGACGTCTGCCTGCTGCGCACCGACGAAACCGGGTGTCAAGCAGCCGATCATTACCAAGGCAAAGCAAAATAAACGTTGCATAATCATCCTCGTTCCAAACATGGGGGGCATCTCAATCTGTAGCGTATGCAGGACATCGCGAACGGACTCACATCAGAACACACCTCACACTTAACTGGCAGAACCAAGCAGCTCCGCTCCCAGGCCCTCGATGAACGTCCGGGTCTGCATGTATTCTTGAGGCGGATAATCGCGGATGCGGCTCTTGAGCGTCTGCTGCATTTCGTTGGTCAACTGTCGAATATCCGTTCGCTGCTGCATATCCAAATGACCGGAAATCGCTCGTTCCGCAAACAACGATTCCAATCCCTCTCGATACTCGGCGTAAATCTCCTGTTGCAGGATCGAAGGCCAGACAATTTGCCCCGTGAACGGGTCTAATTCACTGACGCTCAATCGGCTGGGCGCTCGAGCTCGTGCAAACCTTGCCAGGTCATCCGGCGACGCCTGAGGTCGGCGGTCCGCCTGGCGCGCCTCGCGATTGATCCGCCGGCGATCAAAGTACGCTTCCGTCCCAAAGACCCGGTTTTCCATGTTCTGGCGAGCCGCAGTCTGCATGTTGATGGCCGCCTCGGAGTTCAACAGATTGGCCATACCGGCAGATCGAGTCAGATCTGCCATACCGCGTGCCATCCCCTCTTCAGCGGTAGAAGCGTGGTGAGAGCCACCCCAGGACCCCCAAAGACCGGGGGCAAGTACCGCCCCAGTGTCTTGAGCCCACAGGACACTCGGCATCATTAGCCACGATACCGTAAGAACTGACAACCATATCCTCATGACAACACCTCTAAATCTACCAGTTTTGTGGGCATTTGACGTACAGATCGCGCGTGCCCTTCGAATGAAGCGGGAAGTCTGCTGACGTCGAGTGGATCTCCCATGTCCTGTTGCGATGGCCGTGTTTCGGAAGAGTCATTTGCAAGGAGCAATTCGTCACCCTCTAAAAATGGGGTTTCCCCAAACCACGAAACCTGCTTCTATCATAATGTCTCGCTAAACGGGAAGGAATAGTCCCGAATGCGAAAATTGTCATAAAGTCGGATCCTGCATAAGACGGAGCGAGGATGTGGTGACCGAAGGGCAACGACCGGACGAGTTGAATCGATATCGGCGGCCGATTCAGCAGCAGATTCTCTGCCATCCCGATCGATTGGTATTCTCCCTAACATTCGATCAGCAAAAGGTTTGGATCAAACGTCGACCTGAACCCAAGAAGCTGTTTTGGCATCGCCTGCAGAAGATTCTGGCCGTTGTTTTGCATGCCCCGCTGTTGCGACCGACGGTCTCGACCGGCGGTGCCGAGAGCCTGCGTCACGAGGCAGATCGTCTGGCACGACTGCGTGCGCATGGTATCCCGGTACCGGATGTGATCCTGTGTGAACCTGATTTCCTGGTGACCGAGGACTGCGGTGCCCCTTTGGACGTTTGGCTCTGGACGCTTCCGACGATCCAGGAACGGCGAGTTTGGCTGGAGCGAGCCCTGCAGTTGTTGCTGCGAGTCCACGCAGTTGGCATGGTTCACGGGCGCCCCATGCTCCGCGATATGCTCATTGAAGAGGGCGAATTGACTCTGATCGACCTGGAAGAGGATCCTACCCAGTTCATGCCGTTGGCCCACGCCCAAGCCCGCGACCTTTGGTTGTTCATGGTGGGCGTCGCGCCGTTGTTGGCGAACGAAATGGAAGCCGCCAAAGTGCTCGCCCAATGGCGGGACAGCATCTGCTCGGAGACGCAAAGAGTGCTTCGCCGCCTGGTAAAGACGTTGCGTCCCTTTTCCTGGACGCTGGACAAAACGCTCGCACGCCATCTGGGTCGCGACCTGCAACGAGCCGTCCTGGCTAATAACGCCATGACTCGAGCCCTGCGTTGATCGGTTTGATGATGCATGTTGGGACATCGGGCAGCATCATGGCAGCCGCCGTGCTTGCTCGGTGGGCTGCCGATGCTGCACCAGCGCGTTGGATCGCAGATGCTTGACAGCCGGTAACCGGCGGCTTATCGTCGACTTGCAGTCTTTGAACGGTTTCCCGGTGACGTGCAAGGGAGAGGACGATGCGTTGGTATCGAGCGGAATTTGTGTTGGGTTGGCTTCTCGGATTGGGACTGGTCCTCATTTGGTCTCGTCCCGGTTGGGCAGAGGAAGGGATCAGCGACCCCGTTACGACCGTGACGCTGCCAGCCGAATCATCACCACGGCAAATACTGGACGACAGCCTTGTTCCGGGCGGGGTCATCGTGCACGTGGGTTGTGGCGACGGCCGGACCACGGCGGATCTGGTACGGGGCCCGCAGGATCGAGTGCAAGGGCTGGATCAGGATTCGGCATCGATCGATCAAGCTCGTCAGCAGGCTTTGTCGCTGGGACTGGACGGACGCTTGAGTTACAGGATCTGGTGCGGTGAGCGGTTGCCGTACGCCGATCATTTGGTCAATGTGTTGATCTGGGACGCAGCAGCGGGTCTGCCAGACTTGGACGAGGTCCGGCGGGTCATGGCGCCTGGCGGCATCGCGTATCTGGGCTCGGACAAGGGATGGGAGAAACAGGTCCAGCCTTGGCCAGAGGATATTTGCCAATGGACCCATTTTCGTGCCGATGCCGGCGGCACTGGTGCGAATCGCGATCAGCGAGTCGGTCCGCCGAAACATCTGCAATGGGAAGCCGGACCGCGTGTGATGCGCAGCCACGAGATCGAAAGCGGCTTGTCCGGAATGATCACCGCCAAGGGGCGGCTGTACTACATCATCGACGAAGGCCCGATCGGGATCACCGACTCGCGATTTCCTGCTCGTTGGTCCCTGATTTGTCGCGATGCGTTCAACGGCGTCACATTGTGGAAGCGATCGCTACCCAACTGGGGCTGGCAGGCGTGGCTCGCCAAAGGCCGCGAGAACGTGCCTCGGCAATGGCTTGGCGTGCGGACCCGGCCTGCGGACGTGGACCGATTGATGGCAGCCGAGGGCGATGTGCTGTACGTGACGCTGGGGTTTGGATCGCCGTTCAGCGCGCTCGACGGGCGCACTGGCGAAGTGCTGCGGACGTATCCGGAAACCGAAGGCGCGTCGGAGCTGATCGTGCTGGACGGTGTGCTGCTGGTCCGCACCGACCAGCCTGAACCGGCCGTGTTGGCGCTCAACGCCGACGACGGGCGGGAACTCTGGCGCCATACGGCTCGACCGATCGTCGGTCGCTCGTTGGCGGCTGCTGCGGATCGGGCATTCTTTCACACTCGCGATGAACTGGTCGCTTTGGATCTGAGCACGGGTGACCTGTTATGGCGACAGGAGACACAGCTTCGTCCGGCAATGGTGGTGGCCACCGAGCAGACGGTCCTGGTCGTGCAATCGCAGACGGTCTGGGCGTTGTGTGCCCAAGACGGGGAAGTCTGCTGGAAGAGTCCCGGGGTGCAGAGCCGCGGTCGGGCTCCGGATCTGTTTGTTGTGGATGATCGCGTCTGGTACGGCCGACCTCATTTTC
>REEF01000799.1 GCA_007695205.1 Planctomycetaceae bacterium | reverse complement strand
GGCAAGCCGCTTTCCATGTGGTTCATCGTCGGCCGAAAACGACTCCCGACCCCGTGATGTTGCAGCCGGGTCCAGACGTTAGAGTCCTCGATTCATCGTATCCCCGGCTCGGCTCACGCGCACCGGCACGATAAACCGTGAACTCCAGCGGGAAGGGGTCGGGAGTCGTTTTCGGGCAAGCCGCTTTCCATGTGGTTCATCGTCGGCCGAAAACGACTCCCGACCCCGCCCGCGTCACCCATGCAAGGCTAACTTGATTGACAAGAAACTTCTGGCCGGGTGCTTGGTCAAAGGGGGCTGGTACATAACTGGCCATCGCCTGACAATCTGGGTTCCCATCGCATCACGTGATCGGAATCCGAAGTGTCACCGATAAAAACAACAAAACGACCCGAAATGCCCGAATTCTGCGCAGCCTACTGGACGCTCTCGTTTCCTGAACCGGAAATCGCTTGCTTGGAATTGGATACGCCGAACAGCCGCGTCAACCTGCTCGGCTTCGAGGCGTTGACCGAACTGCAGACGATACTGGATCGACTGGATGTACACCCCCAAGTGCTGGGGGCTGTGTTTTCCTCCGCCAAACCGGGTTCGTTTTCGGTCGGTGCGGACATCGACCAGATGATCCGATCGATCGACCAACCTCGCGAAACGGTCCTCGATCACCTGATCCGGGCTCAGAAAACGCTCCAGCGTCTTGCATCCGCTCACTACGTCACGATCGCTGCGGTGGACGGCACCTGCCTGGGTGGCGGCGCGGAATTGGCTTGTTGGTGTGATCGGCGGGTATTCAGCACCAGTGGGGCCACGCAATTCGGCTTTCCCGAGATCCATTTGGGCCTGATTCCGGCCTGGTGCGGGACCGCTCGGTTGCCTCGGCTGATCGGCTGGGATCATGCCGCCCGCATGATCGCGTTGGACGAACGTATCGACTCGATGCAAGCTCGATCGCTGGGCCTGGCCGACGACCTGGTTTCGCCGGATCGTTTGCTTCGGGCGGCCATGGACCGGATCCGCCAGGAAGTCCAGTCGGGCCGGTGGCGAGCACGTCGGCAGCGTCTGGCTGCCCCGATGGCGGTCGACGGTCGGCAGATGCAGGTTTGGGCCGATTCGGCGGAGGAATCGATTCGCCAACGGTGGCATGGTCGCCGCCCCGCAGCCCAGCGGGTGTTGAGTCTGCTGCGGCAGAGCGTCGAAAACGATCTCAACCAGGCTTGTCGTGCAGCCGCCGAAGTGTTGGCCGACATTTGGGGGTCGCCGACCCACCGTTCATTGGTGAACGTTCACCTCTTGCGTCGGCACAACGTGCATGATTCGGTGGTCCCGGACGGTACCGTCGCTCAAGCGGTCCAGCGAGTCGGGATCATCGGTGCCGGGATCATGGGCATCGGGATCGCCGCCACTCACCTGAAGAAGGGCATCCCCGTCCATCTGGCGGATGCATCGGCCGAGGCCTTATCGCGAGCGATGCCTGCGGTGGTAGACGAGGCCGAGGCTTCCGGATCCTCGGCGGATTTTGCGATCGCTCCTCCGCCGCCCGACGACCTGTCGCCCGACATCTCGGTCCAGAAGCCCCCCGTGTCCGAGGTTGCAGATTATCGGCGTTGGTTGCAGCGGGCCGAATCGCTGGCCGAACTGGCCGACTGCGATTTGATCGTAGAAACCGCCGTCGAGACCGCCGAGGTCAAGCGACGCATCTACCAGCAGTTGGAAACGCACGTGCCGCCGACCGCCGTGCTGGTCTCCAATACGTCCACCATCCCGATTTCGTCCCTGTCGCGCAGCCTGCAGCACCCCGAGCGATTTGCCGGGATGCACTATTTCAATCCGGTGCGGTACATGCGACTGGTGGAAATCGTGCGAGGCGACCTGACCAGCGACCAGACGGTCGCCACGGTCGTCCAGCATGCGTTGCGGATCGGCAAGATGCCGATCGTCGTGCATGACAGTCCGGGATTCCTGGTCAATCGGCTGCTGTCGCCCTATTTGAATGAATCGCTCGAACTGCTGATCGCCGGCGCCACGATCGCCGACATCGATCGGGCTGCGGAGGCGATGGGGATGCCGCTAGGTCCACTGGCTCTGATCGACCTGGTGGGCGTCGATACGTCTTTTTTCGCCGGACGGACGTTGTGGGAAGCCTTTCCGGACCGCATCACCCCGCTGCCGGTGCTGCCCGCGCTGTTCCGCAAAGGCCGATTGGGACGCAAATCGGGTACCGGTTTCTACCGTTACGAACCTGGCCAGCAGCGTGGGCAGCCCGATTCGACGGTCATGGACCTGTTGGAACCGTACGTCCGTCGCTCGCGCCCGATAACGCCTGCGGAGATCACCGACCGGCTGTTCCTGCCGATGCTGTTAGAGGCGACTCGATTGCTCGAAGAACGCATCGTGCGTGATGTCCGCGATATCGATCTGGGCATGATCTACGGGCTGGGCTTTCCGGCCGAACGGGGCGGCTTGCTGTTCTGGGCGGACACGCTGGGTGCCGCTCGTATCGTCCAGATGCTGCAGCCCTATCAAACGTTGGGCAGCCGATTCCAGCCCACTTCCTGGTTGCTAGATATGGCCAGGAAAGACCAGCGATTTTACGATGACCTGCCGGCCGAATCGAGCGTGCTGCCGCCACCCGAATCACCCTGATACCCTTGAATTACGAAAGGAAGAAATAGACCATGAAAGCGTTGGTGAAGAGTCACGCCGAACGGGGGCTTTGGTTGCAAGACGTCCCGGAACCCCAAGTCGGGATCAACGACGTCTTGATCCGCGTCGATCGGACCGGGATCTGCGGGACCGACCTGCACATCTACAAGTGGGACGCCTGGGCTCAGAAAACGATCCCGGTACCGATGGTGGTCGGTCATGAATTCGTCGGCCAGATTGTCGAGGTGGGCGCGAACGTCTCGGACTTCTTCCCTGGCGACATCGTCAGCGGCGAAGGCCACGTCGTCTGCGGGCGCTGCCGCAACTGCCTGGCCGGCCGTCGCCATCTGTGCGCGGCAACCAAGGGGATCGGCGTCAACCGGCCGGGTGCGTTCGCCCAGTACCTGTCGCTGCCGATGACCAACGTCTGGCATCATGCCCCCGACATCGACCTGGATGTGGCCTCCGTTTTCGACCCCTTCGGCAACGCCGTCCATACGGCCCTCTCGTTCCCCGTGCTGGGCGAGGATGTCTTGATCACCGGCGCCGGACCGATCGGATTGATGGCCATCGCCGTCGTCAAGCACTCCGGCTGCCGCCACGTGGTCGTGACCGATGTCAACCCGTACCGCTTGGAATTGGCGCGACGTATGGGAGCCACCCTGGCGTTGGACGCACGCACGCAACGGATCGCCGACGCCCAAAAACAGTTGGGGATGGCCGAGGGATTCGATGTGGGCCTGGAAATGTCCGGCAATCCGCAAGCCTTTCGCGAGCTGCTGGACAACATGTGCCACGGCGGCAAAATCGCCATGCTGGGCATTCCAGAGACCGAAACGGCCATCGACTGGAACACGGTCGTCTTCAATATGCTGACGATCAAAGGCATCTACGGACGCGAGATGTACGAAACCTGGTATAAAATGACCGTCATGATCCAAAGCGGTCTGGACATCCAGCCGGTGATCACGCACCGGTTGCACTACACCCAATTCGAAGAGGGCATTGCCGCCATGGAATCCGGTCAGTCGGGAAAAGTCATCCTCTCCTGGAAAGATTGATGATCCAAATCGGCCGTTTTTCCGATTGACAGGCAGAGTTCCCATCGAGCAAGATAGAATATGTCTGGTAAATTTGTCCAGAATACCGATCTTCTCGGAAGTTGGGTTCGTTCCGACCGTCGAATGTACAGGAACTCAGCCAGAACGAAGGGGACTTACTATGGCTCGGGGTGGTGATTTCACGGCGATTATGCTCCGCAAAGGCATGATCAGCCCAGAACAATTGGCGGAAGCTCAACAGTTGGCTTCCGAGCAGCAGCGACCGGTAGCGGAATGCCTAGTCCATCTGGACTATGCTACCGCTGAGCAGGTCGTCCAGGCCATGGCCAAGCAACATGGCATGCGATACGTCGATCTTTCCGCCGTGAAAATACCCGAAAGTGTTGTCGAGCTGGTACCCGAAGCGGTTGCTCGAGAAAACTCGGTCCTACCCCTGTCGCTGGAGGACGACGTGTTGACGGTGGTCTTGAGCGATCCCCTGGATCTGGAGACGACCGACAAGCTTCGCTTTATCCTGAACCGACGCATCGAAACCGTGCTGGCTCCCAAAGAAGCCATCCAGGCCGCCATCAACCGCCATTATGGCCAGATGGAGGGCGAAAGTGCCGACTCGATGCTGCAGGAATTCACCGATACGGCCATCGATTTCACTGAAACCACCACCGATGATATCGCCACCGGCGGCGAAGCGGTCGACGAAACCAGTGCGCCGGTCGTCCGCTTGGTCTATCTGTTGATCCAGGAAGCCGTCCAATTACGAGCTTCGGATATCCATATCGAACCGTTCGAAGACCGCATTCGTGTCCGCTATCGGATCGACGGGATCCTGATCGAACGAGACAGCCCCCCGCGGCGTCTGTTGAGCGCCATCACCTCGCGCATCAAAATCTTGTCTCGATTGGACATCGCCGAACGACGCCGCCCCCAGGACGGGCGGATCAAGATCACCGTCGGTGAAAAAGAAATGGACCTTCGAGTCAGTATCTTGCCGACCAGCCATGGCCAGGCCACGGTCATGCGATTGCTGGACAAGGACAATATCAAAGTTGGTGTCCGGCAATTGGGCCTGTCGGAACTGAACTACAAAAAGTTCCAGGCGCTGATCCGCCGCCCCAACGGGATCATCCTGGTGACGGGTCCGACGGGATCCGGAAAGACGACCACCTTGTATGCGGCATTGAACCACCTGAACCGACCGGATCGGAAGATCATCACCGCCGAGGATCCCGTCGAGTACTACCTGCCGGGTATCAACCAGTGCGAGGTCCGTCACAGCATCGGGCTGGACTTTGCTCGCATCATCCGCGCCATGATGCGTCAGGCCCCGAACGTGATCCTGGTCGGCGAAATGCGAGATCAGGAGACATCCTCGATGGGTATCCAGGCTTCTTTGACTGGACACTTGGTTTTTAGTACACTGCATACGAACGATGCGCCCAGCGCTATCACACGTATGATCGATATGGGAGTCCCCAGCTATCTGGTGGCAAGCACCGTGATCGCCGTGTTGGCTCAGCGTTTGGTGCGGACGGTTTGCACGCGTTGCAAGCAGCCTTACAAGCCGTTGGCCGGGGAATTGGAGGCGGCCGGGGTTGCTCCGGAAATTGCGGCCAAGTCGACCTTTATGAAGGGCAAGGGCTGCAATCATTGCCAGCGAAGTGGGTATCGCGGCCGTACGGGGATCCACGAGCTGATGATGGTGACGTCGCAGGTTCGCGAGATGATCTTCGATGCCAAGTCCAACGCGGATGTGCGAAGATTGGCGATTACGCAAGGCATGAAGACCTTGTATATCGATGGTTTAGAGAAGGCGCTCAAGGGCATGACGACGCTGGACGAGGTCTTCCGCGTGGCAAAACGTACCGAACAGGACTCGGAAATCGAGATCCTCACGCCAAGCTAGGAAGGGTAGGTAAAAGCCGGTCCGTTCTGGGTATTTGAGCGAGCACGGGACAGACTGACTTGTCGATAACAGCCGGTTCGCTCGTTTGATTCCAATCAAAGGACATTTACGTCAATTTTGTCACAAGCACTGGCGAGCCCTCCAAGGCAGCGCGGTCGTTTTTCTGGTCGATCGTAGGTGGAATCTCAGGTTTCGTTTGAATCGTCGGGTTCTGCGGGCAATAATCGCGTTGGCCGTTCGGAGCCATGACGGCGGAATGAAACCGATCTTCTCAGCATGACGACCGCCGCTTCCCCGAAAGGCTAGTACGCGTAGTGCCCACTACGAGGTAGTTTTCTTATGGCACAGAATATTCTGATCGACAAATTGTTGCAGGCCTGCGTCAAGCAGGGGGCCAGCGATATCCATATCGTGGTTGGCCAACCACCCGTTTTCCGTCTTCATGGCCGAATGCGGCGTCTGGAGACGAAGACGCTGGAGCAGGAGGACACGGTCGCGCTGATGAAGAGCATCGCGCCCGAGCGTTGCCAGCGCGAATTGCAGGAGGCCGGCAGTGCTGACTTTGGGTTTGCCTTCGGCGACCAGGCGCGGTTTCGTGTTTCGATCTTCAAACAACGCGGTCAGATCTCGATGGTCCTGCGGCAGATCCCCAACGATTACCTGCCGCCGGAGAAGTTGGGCTTGCCCGAAGTGGTGACCAAGCTGGTGATGCGTCCCCGCGGCCTGTTTTTGGTCACCGGGCCGACCGGGTCGGGCAAGAGCACGACGTTGGCCAGCCTGGTGAATTACATCAACGAAAACGTCGATCATCACATCATCACGATCGAGGACCCGATCGAATTCTATCACTACCACAAAAAATCCACGGTCAACCAGCGCGAAGTGCATGTGGATGTGCCCAGCTTTAGCGAGGCGATTCGACGCGCGTTGCGACAGGATCCGGATGTGATCCTGGTCGGGGAAATGCGAGACTTGGAAACGATCGAAGCCGCCATCACGGCCGCCGAAACGGGCCACGTGGTCTTCGGGACCCTGCACACCAGCAGCGCTCAAGGCACGATCAACCGAATCATCGACGCCTTTCCGGGGAACCTGCAGGACCAGATCCGCACCCAGTTGGCATCGTCGATCATCGGCGTGCTGGCTCAGACGCTGCTGCCGCGGATCGGGGGCGGCCGCTGTGCGGCTTACGAACTGCTGGTCGTCACGCCGGGGATCGGCAACCTGATCCGTGAAAACAAGATCTTCCGGATCACCTCGTCGATCCAGACGGGGTCCAAGCACGGCATGCAGTTGATGGACGACGCCCTGTTCAAACTGTGGAAAGAAGAAAAATGCACGATCGAAGATGTGCTGTCCAAGGCGCACAATCCCGATGATCTGGCAAAACGGATCGTCAATGCCAAGCGAGGCATGGAGGAAGAGGACAAGGATTTGCACGTTCCCGAGGCGTTCAAGCATTAGACCGTAAATTACAGGAACTTATTACCGCTGTACCGCACCCATAGATAAAAGGGCAACTCATGGCCATCCGACGGCTCGGCCAGATCCTTGTCGATCTTGGTTTTATCACCGATGAACAACTGGAGATGCTGCTGGACGAACAGCAGCAACGTCCCGGAGAGATGCTGGGCAGCGTCGCCGAGGACATGGGGCTGATCACCGACGACCAACTGGCTCAAGCGTTGGCCGAACAGATGAACATGCAGGTGGTCAGCCTGGGGGAAATCGAACTGGAGAGCGAACTGCTCGGCACGATCAGCGAAACCATGGCGCAGATGTACCGGGTGATCCCGGTGATGAAGGACGAACATACGTTGACGCTGGCGACCTGCGATCCCCAGAATCTGGCGATCCAGGACGAGTTGCGGAATTTCCTGGGCTACGATATCCAGTTGGTCATCGCCACCCAGCGGGAAATCCAGCGGGCCATGGACCGGTACTATGCCACCGCCGGCGAGAGCATCGCCAGCGTGTTGAGCGAGCTGGAAGACGATATCGAACTGAAAGGTGCCGCCGCGGCCTTGTCGAGCAAAGCCGGGGCCATCGATCTGACCAGCGTCGAGGCGTTGGCCGACAGCGCGCCGGTCCGCAAGCTGCTGAACATGGTGCTGCTGATGGCCATCAAGGACCATGCCAGCGATGTCCACTTCGAACCGTTCGAGGACGAATTCCGCATCCGGATCAAAGCCGATGGGGTGCTGTACGAAATGGTCCCGCCGCCGCGGCATCTGGCGTTCGCCATCACGACGCGAATCAAAGTGATGGCCAACCTGGATATCGCCGAACGGCGCTTGCCCCAGGATGGCCGGATCGAGCTGTCCGTCGGTGGGCACCCGGTGGATTTGCGAGTCAGTGTGTTGCCGACGATGTTCGGCGAAAGCGTCGTCATGCGGGTGCTGGACCGGTCGGTCGTCGCGCTGGACCTGACCAAAGTCGGCATGGACGATCCGACGCTGGTCCGTTTCCGCAAGGTGATCGGCATCCCCAACGGGATCGTCCTGGTCACCGGGCCCACCGGTTCGGGCAAGACCACCACGCTGTACTCGGCACTGAATGAATTGAACAAGATCGAAGACAAACTGATCACCACGGAGGATCCGGTCGAGTACGATCTGGATGGAATCCTGCAGATCCCCATCGATTCGGACATCGGCGTGACGTTCGCCGCGTGCCTGCGATCGATCCTGCGCCACGATCCGGATCGTATCCTGGTGGGCGAGATCCGCGATCTGGAAACGGCCGAGATCGCGGTCCAAGCATCGCTGACCGGACACACCGTGTTCAGCACGCTGCACACCAACGATGCGCCCAGCAGCGTGACACGTCTGAAAGACATGGGAGTCCCGACGTTCCTGATCACGGCAACGGTCGAAGCCATCCTGGCGCAACGCCTGGTCCGACGCATCTGCACGCTGTGCCGGGAAGCGATCGAACCCACCGACGATATGCTGGTGGAATTGCTGATCAGTCGCGAAGAGGTCGCCGGACGTTCCTTTTTCCGAGGTGCGGGCTGCGAAGCCTGCAACAACACCGGCTACAAAGGACGCGTGGGGCTGTTCGAGCTGATGGTGATGAACGACACGTTGCGCGACATGATCATGGTCAACGCCTCGGCCGACGATCTCCGCTCGACCGCTCGCAAACACGGCATGGTGACCCTGCGCGACATCGGCATCGAAAACGCCTACGAAGGAACCAGTACCCCCGAAGAAATCATCCGAGAAACCGTACTCGAAGCCTAACCACGAACCACGAACCACGAACCACGAACAAAGAACCACGAACCTTTAGGAACGAGCCATGCCTACATACGAATTCGAAGCCATGGACGCCACG
>REEF01000321.1 GCA_007695205.1 Planctomycetaceae bacterium | reverse complement strand
GTCGGAGCTGGCCGGCCGCGTACCATTATCGATCAACAGGTAGCTGGCCCAAAAGAATGGGTGCGTCCCCCGCACCTCTTCCGTCAAGCTGACCATTCGGAGCTTGGGTTCTTGAGTAGGATCGATCGGGTTTCGAGCGGCCAGCAGCACGCTGCGCCGCCAGGCCTCGGAAGCGCTGGTATGCGGCAGTTCCTGGACGTATTCGCGGATCAGATCGAAAGTGGATTGCCCACCGACCGGCCAGCGGCTGAGCAGGACATTGCTGGCGCCAGACGCCATCAGGGCGCAGACTGGCAGGAAGATGTCGTCGCCCAGCGCACTGCCTTTCAATTCGGTATCGGCAGCCGAGCGAAAGCCGGGCAGCACGATCTGAGCCGGACCATGCCACGGCAGGTTTAACCAACTCTCCAGATCGGCGCCACGCGTGCCCCGGTCCAATTGCAAGGGCGACCAACCGTACGGAGGCCGGTTCTGGTCCAGTTCGTTCAGCACCACCAGGCGATCCAAGTTGGCTGCGAACAGGTGCGACGGTGCGACGGGTGCCGCCGTCAGTCGCTGGGAACCGGGCAGAACTCCGACGATTTCGTCAGCGGCTCTGGCAGCGATCTGGACATCGGCGCCGGCATGCATCCTGCCAGCCACGATCCCGGTAATCGCCTGAGGACCGGCCACCGGGCCGGGCCGATTGGCCAAGGCCACGGTCGGTACATAGCGAACCGGAACCTTGGAAATCAACGGTCGACCGGCTGAACCTTCGCCGGTGTACAACGTTTCGAACGGGACGTACCACAACAGACCATCCGGCACGATGACGACCTCGCGATACCGGCCCCACACCTCCGGGTCACGGATGTTCGTCAGCCGGGCCAGCAAGCGAGCCGAGTCCTGTTGCCAAGTGGTGTTCTTGAAGTCCGATAACTCCAATGTCTTTTTGCGATCGCTGACGGCGATGCTGCGCAGCAGCGAGGTGACCTGTTTGGGAAGATCGCCGGGGGATTCCAATTGCCAACTGGCGATGCGTTCCTTGTCCACCGCGAACACGGTGATGCTGCGACTGCCGACGACGTAGCTTAAGATCAGTTGATCGCCCGGCATGCCCGCTTGGACCTGCTTCAAGTCCATCAAAGGTGGAAAAACCATTTCGGCCGGTTCGCGACGCAACGCGATGTTGCTGAGCATCATTTCCTGGCGATCGCTCAACTTGCTGAATTGAGTGAACAGCGCTTGTTGTTGCTGTTTTTGTGAAGCGTCTTCCGCCTGTAACGGCAGGGCTCGCAGCTGCTGACGGATCTCGGCGGCTTGTGTCGCCAGCTTGGCATATTCCGGATAACGAACCAGCAGATCCTGGCGTTGCAACACGGCAGCTTGGTTCAAGACATCCTCAGGCGCCTCCATGATCCAACGCAATGCCAATAACCGCCCGCCCAGCGGCAACGTGCTATGGAATCGGTGGCGACGCATGCGATCGGCGATTTCGATGGCTTTGGCGTCGTCCCGCAACACTAATGCCAGTTCGAACCAACGTTGAAGTTGAGCGCGATGCGACGTGTTGATGGTTACCAACGTTTCGATGGGGTCCTTCGACCAATCGGCAGCCGTTGGTTCCCGCAGCAGTTCGCTGTACAGGCCTTCGGCGATCCGCTGGCTGATCGCACCGCCCGCAAAAAAACGATCGGCCAACGCAAGCTGCAACCGCCATCGAGAACTTTGGCGGAAGAAGGTCATCGCCGTGGTCAATGACTTGTTCCCCGACGCCAGGTTGCCCTGGTGAAAATCGAGCAGAGCAGAAAGGTAATGGAATCGGCCGCCGATGCGGCTGTTCCGCATGTCGCGATTGCCGATCGCCTGACGGGCCTGGTTCAATGCGGTCGCCGCTTGCGCTGCATCACCGCCGCTGAGCGCACTTTCCGCAACCGACAACAATAATTTGGCCTGAGTCGCTCGGGAATGGCGTTGCGCCCAAGCGGCTGCGGGGACCAGCGGAGTGTGCAGACCGGGCTTGCCCGCGATCAAATGAGTCAGCATCCCTCCGTAAAAAGCCTCGGCCAGCAGGTCGTATTGGTCGAAGGCAGCCGCAGTGAACGTCGCCTCGGAGTAGTACTCCGCCGCTGTCTTGTGCTGACCCTGCGCGAATGCCAAGTTGCCCAGTTCCAACAACGCCAACGCCGTCAATTCATGATCGAACTGGCCCCCAACCACCAGCGATCGATTCAGCTCGGTTGCCGCCTGTTCCCATTTGCCTGCGGATTGATAAGCCAGCCCTAACAGGCAACTGATCCAGGCCTGAGACCAATGGTTCGGCAACGTCGGTCGCGACCCTAACGCCGAGAGCAACTGGCCCGTCAACGGATCATGGCGACACACCGGCCCCATCAACTCCGACCGACGCCGAATCGCGACCGCCGTGCTGCGGACGATCTCCTTGACGTTCAAAGGTAGAATCTCCGGACTCGCAAAGATCCCCCCGCTCTGGATCGCCTGCATGTTCTCGGCCGTCGTCTGCCCCTGAAAAGTCCCCATCCGGTCCGGAATCCTGCCGATCGTCGTGGGACGACGGCTTTTACCCCAATTTATGGTAGTGCGAACCCCTGATGCCGATGGCTCGACAGCGGCAGGAAACTCGACTCGCAGCATCCAGTTGTTGTGGATCACCGCCAACTTGATCGCCGCTTCGTAGTTTTCAAGCGCCTTGGCAAAGTCCCCCATGTGATAATGGCACTCGCCGATCATCGTGTAATAGCAAATCGAATCGACCCATCGACCCTCGGTGCTCCTCATTCCGCTTCGAAGTGACGCCTCGAAGATTCGCAACGCGTCACGGTACTCGCCCGCATGGAATGCAGGAAAGCCTCGATAATAGTCCACATGAGGGTAGACAATCGCCTGCTGGCCGACCGCTTGAGTCTGTCCAGCGAGCAACATAAGGACCAAGATGATCGCTTTGCTTACAGTTGCCATCAGAGAATTCCTCCATGCCATTGCATGGCGTAGCGTCACTGGGGGCGGACGGATACCGCTACCAAATGCCCCGAAACATTCCAACATCACCCTCCTTCATGATAGCGGATGCTTTAAGAAATCGGGAATGATTGCCAAGTTTTTTGCGGTTTCCTGAAAGTGTCCGAACAAGCTGACCGATATACAGTCTGACGACGATAACGATTAGTCGGAAAGTTGGGAGTATAATGAAAATGAAGGCGATGACGACCAAAGCATGGCTGAGATGGACACTTTGCGGAATTGGACTGATCGCCTGCTTGGGCGCGATGGGTTGCCAAACCACCATTGGTGGCCAGACGCTTCCCAGCCCGTACTACATCCACGATGATGTCCAGTACTTCCCACCGGGGCCGGAGTTCAAACTGTCGCGAGAAGCCGCAGCGATGCGAGCCTACCAGGCCGAACGCGAGCTGCAACAGTTGTCTCCGTAATCTCGAGAGCCACTCGAACGTCTTCATCCAAGCTCCCTAACTACGGTGTAGGGAGCTGGCGGGGGACATTTCGTTTGCTCGTGGATGATTGCACCCCCGCCCCTCTGCTCAGGAACACGATGGAACGTACACTGGTTCTTCTGAAGCCCGATTGCCTGCAACGTCGTCTCGTCGGCCGCGTGATCAGCCGTTTCGAAGAAAAAGGGCTGCATCTGACCGCCTTCAAAATGCTCCAGGTCACCCCCTGTTTGGCGAAACAGCACTACTCAGAACACGTCGAAAAACCGTTTTATCCCGGTTTAGAGGCCTTTATCACCAGCGCGCCGGTGATCGCCATCGTGGTCGAAGGGCTCGAGGCAATCCGAGTTGTGCGAGAGATGTTGGGCGCGACCAGCGGTCTAAAGGCCGCACCTGGCACCATTCGTGGCGACTTCAGCAGCAGTCGGCAGATGAACTTGGTGCACGCCTCGGACGGGGCAGACGCCGCCGCTCGTGAAATCCAAATCTATTTCCAGCCTGACGAGATCTGCTCGTATTCACCGGCCTTAGCTCCCTGGTCGAGAGCTGCCGACGAATGATGCACCTTTGTGGTGCTTCTTCTTCCTCCAAATGAAGTGCTATTGCACCTTCGTCTCTACTTTCAGGCGAACGTCGGAGATTTCAACCGTTACCGGCGGGGTGCACTCCTTGTGAAAGCCGACTCTTCCGGTTAAGTTAGTCCTTATCCATCTGGCGTGGGCAGCCCGCTCGCGTCTCCTCTTGCATGGTAGCCTGACGGAAAGTACGGACCGTCATCGGGTGCTGGTATCCGGACTCGTTGATTCGAGGCGGACATGGGCTGGATGAACCGTTCTTTTGGCAGGTTTTTTTAACCCCACCTGTTGTCCCAAAGGAGTAGAAACAAGATGAGTGAAACCTCAACCCCCGAATCTGGGTATCAAGGTCAACGACTGGCTCCGCCGGCCAATTTTGCTGGCCAGGCGCACTGTCCGTCCTTGGAGCAGTACGAAGCGATGTATCGCCGGTCGATCGAGGATCCAGACGGTTTTTGGTCTGAAATCGCGGATTCCTTTGAATGGAACCAGAAGTGGGATAAGGTACGTGAATTCAGCTTCGAGCATCCGGTTTCGATCAAGTGGTTCTTAGGCGGCAAGACGAATTTGTCGGTGAACTGCCTGGATCGTCATTTGGAAAAACGGGGTGATCAGACGGCGTTGATCTGGGAAGGCAACGAGCCTGGCGAGCAGAGTACGGTGACGTACAAGGAGCTGCACGAACAGGTTTGCAAGTTCGCCAATGTGCTGAAATCTTTGGGCGTGACCAAGGGCGACCGGGTGTGCCTGTATCTGCAGATGATCCCCGAGTTGCCGGTGGTGATGTTGGCCTGTGCTCGCATCGGCGCGATCCATTCCGTGGTCTTCGGCGCGTTCAGCGAGGATTCGCTTCGCGACCGGATTCAGGATTCCGAGTGCAAGCTGTTGGTCACTCAGGATACGGCGTTGCGTGGCAAGAAGAACGACATCCCAATGAAAGCCAAGGCGGACAAGGGAGTCAGCCAGTGCCCCAGCATCGAACATGTTGTGGTGGTCAAGCGTACGGGCGTCGAGGTGCCCATGCAGAGCGGTCGCGACGTCTGGTGGCACGAAGCCATGGAATCCGCATCGCCCGATTGCCCTCCCACATGGTTGGACTCGGAAGACCCCCTGTTCATCCTCTACACGTCGGGTTCGACCGGCAAGCCGAAGGGTGTGTTGCACACGACCGGCGGCTACATGGTTTACGCGGCCACGACCTTCAAGTACATCTTTGATTATCAAGAAGGTGACACTTGGTGGTGCACGGCCGACATCGGTTGGATCACGGGCCACACGTACATTGTCTACGGGCCGCTGTGCAATGGAGCGACCAGCGTGATGTTCGAGGGCGTTCCGACGTACCCGGACGCAGGACGTTTCTGGGATGTGGTCGACAAGTACAAAGTGACGCAATTCTACACGGCGCCGACCGCGATCCGGGCCTTGATGCGCGAAGGCGAGGAGCACATCAACAAGCGGGATCTGTCGAGTCTGAAGCTGCTGGGTTCGGTCGGCGAACCGATCAACCCCGAAGTGTGGCTGTGGTACCGGAAGCACATCGGCAAGGATCGTTGCCCGGTGATGGACACCTGGTGGCAGACCGAAACGGGCGGCATCCTGATCACGCCTCTGCCCGGCGCTCATACGTTGAAGCCCGGTAGTGCCAGCCGGCCTTTCTTTGGCGTCGAACCGGTGATCGTCGATGACCAGGGCAATCCGGTACCACAGGGTACCAGTGGCAAGCTGTGTATCAAGAAGGACTGGCCCGGCATCATGCGGACCATGTACGGCGACCACGATCGCTTCGAGCAGACCTACTTCAGCGCCTTTAAGGGCCTCTATTTCTCCGGCGACGGTTGCCGCGTGGACGAAGACGGCGATTATTGGTTGTTGGGTCGAGTGGACGACGTGATCAATGTCTCGGGCCACCGCATGGGCACGGCCGAGGTAGAGAGTGCGTTGGTCAGTCATCCGGCGGTTACCGAAGCGGCGGTGGTGGGCTTTCCGCACGAGATCAAGGGCCAGGGCATCTATGCGTATGTCACGCTTCGCAGCGGAATGGAACCCACCGATGAATTGCGGATCGAGCTGATCAAGCACGTACGAAACGAGATCGGGCCGATCGCGACGCCCGACGTACTGCAATGGGCCGTCGGTTTGCCGAAGACTCGAAGCGGAAAGATCATGCGTCGCATCCTGCGGAAGATCGCCGAAAACGAACCGGACAAGGTGGGGGATGTCACCACGTTGGCCGACCCCTCGGTGGTCGAAGACCTGATCGCCAACAGGCCCAATCGTTGAGCAACGGCGACCGGCGAGACGCCGCAACCCCATGGGTATAGCCGCACTTGCGAAAGTGCGGTTGTGCCGATGGGTGTAGCCGCACTTGCCAAAGTGCGGTCTTGCCTCCATGGCTGTAGCCGCACTTGCCAGAGTGCGGTCTTGCCTCCATGGGTGTAGCTGCACTTGCCAAAGTGCGGTCTTGCCTCCATGGGTGTAGCTGCACTTGCCAAAGTGCGGTCTTGCCGCCATGGGTGTAGCCGCACTTGCCAAAGTGCGGTCTTGCCACGGTCTGAAGGCCGTGGCTATGGAGTGGGGGAAACTGCCACGGCTTGAAGCCCGTGGCTGTCCCCACGGAAACTTGCAGAAGAACTCGCCGGTTTTTTTCCTTACCTGTAGTTATGAATTGTCGGAGTCGAGAATGACTGAGAATTCCCAGGCGACCAGTGCCCCGGCTGTTCGCGTTCGTGATTTAGAACCCTTGTTCTGCCCCCGTTCGATCGCGGTGGTGGGGGCCTCGCGAAAAGTCGGATCGGTAGGTCACGCGATCACGCGCAATCTGATCTACGGGGGCTACACGGGGGTGATCTATCCGATCAATCCCAAAGCGAAGGGAATCCTGGGCGTTCCCTGCTTCCGCGATTTGAATGCGATCGGCGAGCCTCCTGATCTGGTGGTTGTGGTGGTCCCGGCACCGTTCGTCGAGCGGGTCGTATTGCAGGCGGCCGAGTTGGGAACCAAGCACGTGCTGGTCATCTCGGCCGGTTTCAAAGAGGTGGGCGAAGAAGGCATCGAGCGGGAGAACCGTATTCGGGCCATCGCCGCCGAGTACGATCTATCGATCCTGGGACCGAACTGCCTGGGTGTGATCAACACGGATCCCGAAGTGGGGATGAACGCCACCTTTGGTCGCGATATGCCGCCCCACGGCACGCTGGGGTTGATCTCTCAGAGTGGTGCACTGTGTGCGGCCCTGCTGGATTACGCAAAAGGGCGAGGCATCGGGTTCTCTCGATTCGTCAGTTTCGGGAACAAGTGTGATGTGGACGAAGTGGATCTGCTGCGGTCACTGGCGGCTGATCCGAAAACGCGGGCCATTATGGTGTACGTGGAAGAGATCGGTAACGGCCCGCGATTCCTCGAAGCGGCTCACCGGATCACCCACGGCGACAACCCCAAGCCCATCGTGTTGATCAAGAGCGGCCGGACCGCCGAAGGGGCTGCCGCTGCCGCGTCGCACACGGGTTCGCTGGCCGGTTCCGACGAACTGTACAATGCCCTGATGACCCAAGCCGGTGTGTTTCGAGTCGAAACGGTGTCCCAGTTGTTCGATCTGGCCGAGATTTTCACCGACCCGACGTTGCCCACCAACCGACGCGTCGGCATCATCACCAACGCGGGCGGTCCGGGGATCATGGCGACCGACGCCTGTATCCGCCACGGCATGGAGTTGGCCAAGTTTCGCGACTATACCAAGAAGTCATTGCAGTTTCAGATGCCCGAGGTTGGCAGCATCAAGAATCCGGTCGACGTGATCGGAGACGCGCGGCACGATCGTTACCGCGCGGCACTGGACGCGGTGACCGCCGACGATGGGGTGGATTCGGTGCTGGTGATCGTGACCCCGCAGACGATGACCGACGTTCACCAGATCGCCGAGGTGATCGGCGAGAGCAAGGAATTCTGCAACAAGCCGATGGCCGCCTGTTTGATGGGATTGGTCGACGTTTCCAGTGGTGTGCAATTGCTGCAGCAACGATACGAAGTACCCACGTTTGCTTTTCCGGAAAACGCCATGCGAGCCCTGGCAGCCAAGACCCGGTTTGGGGCCTGGGTGCGTACCAAGGTTCGCGGGTATCGCGAATTTGAAACCGATCGGCAGGCTGTCGAGGAATTGTTCGACGAGGAATTGGCGGCGGGGCGCCCCAAGCTGATCGAACTGAAGGCTTTGGAAGCTTTGCAGCGCTACGGCTTCGATACTGTTCCCTACAAGTTGGCCGCGACCGCAGACGAAGCGGTGGCGGCCGCTACCGAGATGGGCTACCCGGTGGTGATGAAAATCGCCGGCCCCAAGATTTTGCACAAGACGGATGTGGGCGGTGTGAAACTGAACTTGGGCGACGAGGACAGCGTCCGCACCACGTACAATACGATGACCGCGACGGTCCGGGAACGGATGGGCAACGACGTGGAGATCTGGGGGGTCCTGATCCAGAAGATGCTGGATCCCGGCAAAGAAGTGATTTTGGGGGTCACACGTGACGAACGTTTCGGCCCCGTATTGATGTTCGGGTTGGGTGGGATCTACACTGAAACGCTAAAGGATGTCTCGTTTCGCCTGGCGCCGATCCGTGAGAATGTGGCCGAGGAGATGATCCACGACATTCGCGCGATCAAGCTGTTACAGGGCGTACGCGGCGAGCCGCCGTCCGATCTGGCGGCCGTGGCCGAATGCCTGTTGCGGCTCAGCCAACTGGTGACCGAACACCCGCGGATCAGCGAGCTGGATATCAACCCGTTGCTGGTCTATCCACGCGGAAAAGGCGTCATGGTCGCCGATGCCCGCATCATCTTGCAGGACTGACGATGGACGCAAGTGCCGCGCACACGTTCGGGCTTCCCGCTGCCCGACAACGATAATATTCGATCTTAAGCATCCCACCGGTCTTC
>REEF01000322.1 GCA_007695205.1 Planctomycetaceae bacterium | reverse complement strand
AGAAGGATAGCTCGGGCGTGCTGCGGTAATCGTCCAGAAAGTACACGCGGAACCCGGCAGCCACCATGATCTCCGCGCACAGTTCGGCAAAGTGCCGCGAGTTGATCCGCGTATCGTAGGCGATCGCACACGACAGCTCGCCACCGCCCGCATGGTGTTCTTTCACATAGTCTGCTAACCCCTGAGCGCTCTCGCCGATCGTCCGGTCGTTGATGGCGTTCGATCCGATCGGATACATGCGACCGCGCCGGCCGCCCGTGCCGAACGGGATCACGGTCCAGAAAGCATCATCCAGCGGCCTCCATTTCGCCTGGTCCACATGCTCGATCACCTGCGAAGCGTATTCGGTATACCTGGGCTCGGTCAGCCAAGCTCGAATGTTCTCACCCGCGCTGGCCGTCAACAGCTCCTGCTCGACCGCCGCTTGCACTTTGTCCAAAACCGCTGCCACGTCCGGTGTCCCCCGTAAATCTGCCATCTTGCCGCTTGCCTTTATCTTGCATGTTTCCCGTCAAAACCGTATCCGAGTCGAGATTTTACGCCTCGCCCGGCATGAAAATCAACGGGGCTCTGCCCATCGGGGTATGGATCTTGTACACTGGATGACGGCCCGAAACAGGAGCATCAAGATGTTGAGTCCAGAAACGCTCGAAGCCTATCGGCGGATGACACCCGGACAGCGTTTGAAAATCACCATGGAGATGATTCGCGAGAACACTCCTTATCTACTACGTGGTTCCCCCGAAGTCGTCGCACGAAGATTCGAACGTCTGCGGCAGGAGAACGATGCGAGGAACCGCAACATGCTGACAGCGATTGCACGTACGAGAGCGAAAGAATGAAAGATCTGACTCGCGCGTTGCACGAAATCGTGGCTATTCTCGATGCGTTTTCCGTTTCGTACGCCGTGATGGGTGGTGTAGCCGTACGGATTCATGGTATCCCGCGTCCCACTTATGATCTTGATTTTACGGTCGCCTTGGGCCGGGAGCGTTTGCAGGAATTCTTCGATCGTGCCATCGACGCAGGTTACTCGGTTGCCGAACCTTATCGGCAGGGCTGGGTCGATCAAGTCGCCGGCATGCCATTAGTCAAGCTACGCATATACCTTCAAGATCATAGTGTCGATGTTGATGTTTTTCTGGCCGAATCTGAATTTCAGGAGAGCGTCTTGGCCCGGCGACAATGTGAAGTTTTTGAAAACGGAAGGGTATGGTTCGTCAGCCCGGAAGATTTAATCTTGTTGAAGCTGATCGCGGGTCGACCTCGGGACTTTGTGGATGTTCAAGATATCTTCTTCACCCAAGGCCAACTGGACGAACCTTATCTGCGCCGTTGGGCGGCCGCTTTGGGTATCTCGAAACGTCTGGAGCAAGCCCTGCATGACTCGCAGACCGACAATTCAGCATAGCGATGATCTCGTGTTTTTCCCACGCGTTGCACGCTACGACGAGGCGGCGACGGCGGACGTGCGGGAGCGGGCCCTTTCCAGCGGTGCGGCTTGAGCCAATTCATCCAGTTGGGCATCCAGGTGCGAACTGTTTCGTAATCGCACGGACAAGGTCCAGGGCAGACGTACGGTGAACGTGCTGCCCCGTCCCAGCTCGCTGACAAACGTGATCTCGCCACCCAGCAATTTGCACAATTCTTTGACGATCGACAGGCCTAACCCCGTGCCGGTATGCTCGCGAGTCAGGTTGCCGTCACCGATCGCCTGGCCGCTTTGCCGGAACTTCTCGAAGATGATGTCCCGATCCTCCTGGGCGATGCCGACGCCCGTATCGGCCACCGACAGCTCCAGCCGCTGGTCTGAGGAACGCTGGATGCGCACAGTGATCCGGCCGCCTTCCGGAGTAAACTTGATGGCGTTGGACAACAGGTTCAGCACGACTTGTTGGATCTTCCCTTGATCCTGAAACATGACGGGAAGATCGGGCTGGATGTCGACTGCCAAATCGATGTTTTTTTCTTCGCTCAACGAACGCACCATGTCACATTGGGCGCTGACCAGCGTGCCGATCCGGAACTCGGTCAATCGCAGGTCCATCTTACCCGCTTCGATCTTCGCCAGGTCCAGAATATCGTTGATCATGTCCAGCAGCACTCGGCCGGACTTCCGGATGTTTTGGGCGTACCGTTTCTGTTTGTCGTTCAGCGTGTCGATGCCGTGCAAGACTTCGGAAAACCCGATGATGCTGTTCAACGGTGTCCGCAATTCGTGGCTCATGTTGGCCAGGAAATCGCTCTTCAGCCGATTCATCTCGTACAACCGCATGTTCAATTGAGCCAGTTGATCGACTTTGGCGTCCAGATCGGTATTGACCTGCTGCAGTTGGGCCTGAGTCTCCGTCAGGTGTCGCAGCATGCGATTGAACGCGTTCGCCAGTTCCTCGAACTCGTCGTTCGTTCGGATTTCGGCCCGCAGTTCCGTGTTGCCTCGGCTGATCTCTTCGCTGACGTCCCGCAGATGTTGCAACGGTCGGACCACGACATAGCGGATGATGACATACAGGATCACCATCGCCAGGAAGACGGTAATGATCCCGATCGCGGTCAGCAGAGCGCGGCTCCAGGTCCGCGCCTGCTGGGTCTCGCGGTCCGGGATGATCACGCGAACGACACGGAAGGGATACGTTCCTTTGTCCAGCAGCAAGGCCGCGTCCGCACGATCGAAAGCATCCACGCCCTCGAATCCTTCATGGCACCGCAAACAGCTATTCTTCCAGTACACCGGCTGGTAATACTGGATGACACGCTCGGAAGGTACCGCGCGCATTTTGTGAACCGGCACAATGTCGGGCGCGCTCTTTGCATCGGTCGGCGGTGATGCTATTCCAGCCGGAGAATCGTCGTCTAAGTCTCGATCAAGCGCCTGATCGTCATCCCCTCGAAGCCCACCTTCGGCCATCTGCCGCTGAAAACGGATCTTTAGCTCTTGCAGAATGGCCTCTTCCTCTTCGTTGGCCGGCAACTCGACCGTACGCGCCGGCTCGATCGAACTGGACCGATCCAACGCCAGAATTGTCCATTTGTACTGCTGCGTCTGAAGATCGCGGGACATTTCCCGAGCCAACTCGGCCGCCTCGGGCTTGGTCTCCCAGACCTCCTCCCAGTGGTAACGCAGCAAGGACGCGTCCACCAGATCGCGTCCTTTCCGTACGGCCGTGCCTTCGACCAGTTTCTCAGCGATCGATTCCACAAGATAAAAGGCTGCGAACAAAAGGGCAGACAAGCAGAAAACGAACAGAATGCGGCACTTCCGCTCGAGACTGGTCTCGCCGATAACGCGTTTGATCGAACGGTAAGCCATGTTCGGTGACGCGGGAAAACCGCCTGGCAGCGGCTCCGGCCCACTTTCTTATCAGAGGTTGCGCAAAAAACTGCTTATCCTCCGTATTTTAAGGCACTGCGGCAAACATCGCCAGAGCAAAAAAAATATTGCTCAAAAACCATGTCCCCCGAAAACAGTGGACGTGCATACCACTTGACAATCCGGGGATGCCGAGATTAACAAAAGCCGGTATAACCTGAGCGCTCTTCGAGATCGGGAAGATTTCGCACTAACGAGAATTGGCAAACGGCCGAAAAGGAATTTCAGTATGAATAAATCAGCAACTGTAGGTGATTCGACTGCCCCCTACAACTATGGTGAGTACGGCAGCGAATTGACACCTCAGCGGCTTTACGAAAAATGTATCGAACTGGCCAACAACCTTTGGTGGACGTGGCACCCGGAGGTACACAGCCTTTTTAGGGACCTGGATCCTATTCGCTGGAGGCAATTGGACCACAATCCGATCGCCCTGCTTCACGAGTTCACCCCCGAGCGTCTCGCATCGCGGGCATCGGAAATGGTGCTGCACAGCCGCATCAATTACCACTATCGAAGGCTGAAGGAGTACGTATCCGAGCGGCGGAAGACTTGGGGTGTCGAGCATGCTGGGGTGCTGGGCGCGTTGCCCGTGGCCTATTTCTCTGCCGAATTTGGCATCCACGAATCGATCGGTATCTACTCGGGTGGTCTGGGGGTTTTGTCGGGTGACCACATCAAGAGCGCTAGTGGCTTGGGGGTTCCTCTGATCGGCATCGGGCTGTTCTATTCGCAGGGCTATTTCAAGCAGATATTGAACGATGATGGCTGGCAGGACGAGGAGTACAAGGACAATCGCGTCGAGAATCTGCCCATCGAGCCCGCGTTGTTAGCGGACGGGACGCCATTGTCCATTGGCATCGACACTCGGCACGGCCGCTTGTTAGCGAAAGTGTGGCGGATGAACGTGGGGCGGGTCCGGCTGTTCTTACTGGACTGCGACGTCGATGGCAACCAACCGGATGATCGGAAGTTGACCAGTCGTTTGTACGGGGGAGATTCTCGGATACGGATTCGCCAGGAATTGGTATTGGGTGTGGGCGGAGTTCGCGCGTTACGTGAGCTGAACATCCAACCGGGCGTCTATCACTTGAACGAAGGACACAGCGCATTTGCGACCTTGGAGGCCATGCGTGAGCGGATGCACGACGACGGATTGTCCTTCGAGGACGCCTTGCGCGAGGTCGCACGTCAAACGGTCTTCACGACCCATACGCCGGTCCCGGCGGGCCACGATCGTTTCGATCGGGACTTGGTCGAAGAGCACTTGGGGCCACTGCGAGATGCCTTGGGGATCTCGCACGAGCATTTGATGGGACTGGGCCGCGTCGACCCGCACAACGAGGGCGAGACATTTTGCATGACCGTCTTGGGGCTGAAGGCATCGCGGCGCGCCAATTCGGTCAGCCAGTTGCACGGCCACATCAGCCGTCGCATGTGGGCGCATTTGTGGCCTTGGCGAGTTGAGGAAGAGGTGCCGATCGGCCACATTACCAACGGCGTTCATGTGCCCAGTTGGCTGGCCTGGCAGATGCGACAGTTGTACGACCGGCATTTCCCCGATGGCTGGTTCCAGGGCATGGGCTTGCCCGGCGCTTGGCAGCACATCCATGATGTGGATCCGGGCGAATTGTGGGAGACGCACAATGCCTTGAAAAACCTACTGCTTTCGTTTGTGCGGCGTCGTGTCAGTCGCCAATGTCGCCGCCGTCAGGAAAGCGACCAGATCGTCGAAGCAGCTCGCAACGTGCTGAACCCCAGCATCTTGACGATCGGATTCGCGCGGCGTTTTGCCACGTATAAGCGGGCGGACTTGATTTTCCAAGATTTGGATCGGCTGGCGGCGATCGTCAATAATCCCGAGCGTCCGGTGCAGTTCATTTTTGCTGGCAAGGCGCATCCCAAGGATGAACCGGGCAAACGGCTGATCCAGGGCATCGCCAATCGGCGTCGGGATCCGCGATTTTGCGAGCGGGTTGTGTTTCTCGAGGACTACGACATCAATGTCTGCCGTCACCTGATCCAGGGTGTCGACGTCTGGCTGAACAATCCGCGTCGTCCTCTGGAGGCCTCGGGGACCAGCGGCCAGAAGGTGGTACTGAACGGCGGTTTGAACTTTTCCGTGCTCGATGGCTGGTGGGCCGAGGCTTACGATGGGTCCAACGGGTTTGCGATCAGTCGCGGCCGTAGCCACGCCGACGACCGCGAGACCGATCGCCGCGATGCGCTCAGCATGTACGAGGTGCTGGAGAACGAGGTGATCCCGACATTCTACGAGCGTGATATCGACGGTCTGCCTCACCGTTGGATCAAAATGATGATGAATTCGATCAGCACGCTAGCTTGGCGGTTCAGTGCCCATCGCATGGTCATGGATTATACCCGTCATATGTACGTTCCGGCCGCCGGTGGTTTGAGCTGCGACATGGATCGTCGCTGAAATTTGAAAATCCAGCAGAAAGGTTAACTGGCTATGCCTGATTTCGAAGTTCGCCGCGAGAAACTCCGGCGGCAAATGAAAAAGACAGGGATCGACGCCCTGCTGGTGACCAGCACGACGAACGTGACCTACTTGACGGGCTTTACCGGCGATGACAGTTTCCTGCTGGTGACCCGTGGCGATGCTTTGTTATTGAGCGACTTTCGTTTTATCGAGCAACTGGCGGAAGAGTGCCCGGGGTTAGTGGTGTCGATTCGCAAGTTGGGCACCGAGATGCACGAGGCCGTTGGCCAGGCGATACTTTCCTGCAAGGTTGGCAGCGTGGGGATCGAGGCGACGTCGATGACGGTCGATCTGCTGGAGCGTTTGATTCAGCAGGCGGAAGGCGTCCAGTTCGTCCCCACGAAGCATTTGGTCGAGCAGCTTCGCGAGATCAAGGATCGGGACGAGATCAACGCGATCCGCGACGCGGTGCAGATCGCTCAGCGCGCCTTTGCGGTGGTCCGCGCCGCGCTGCGACCGGAGCAGACCGAGAAACAGATCGCTCACGAACTGGAAAACCAGATCCGACGTTTCGGAGGCGATCGCTGCAGTTTTACGCCCATCGTCGGAGTCGGCCCGCGAGGCGCACTGCCGCATGCGGTCCTGTCGGACCGGCAAATCGGCGAAAGCGATTTCGTGCTGATCGATTGGGGGGCCAGCGCTTCGCTGTACGTGAGCGACTTGACGCGTGTTTTGGTCACCGGTAGAATCTCGCCGAAACTGGAGATGATCTACAACATCGTCTTGCGCGCTCAACAGGCGGCGATCGATGCGATCCGACCAGGCGCCGTCATGCAAGAGGTGGACGCCGCAGCTCGCCAAGTAATCGAAGACGCCCGGTACGGTAAGCGGTTCGGTCACAGCTTGGGCCATGGCATCGGGCTGCAGGTGCATGAAGCACCGCGTTTGGCCGCCGGACAACAGCGACCTCTGAAAGCGGGGATGGTGGTGACCGTCGAGCCGGGGATTTATCTTCCTGGATGGGGGGGAGTGCGGATCGAAGATGATGTCTTGGTAACGCGGGCGGGACACGAAGTGCTGAGCAGCGTTGCCCGCGATTTTGCCGACTGCGTGTTGAGTTAGCATCGGCTTTTTGTCAACCGGAGAATCCTATGACCGAATCTCAAAACCCGGCCGACGACGTGTTCGACGTGAGCCGTATTCGTGATCTGATCGAGCTGATGAAGGAGTTCGATCTGAACGAGGTGGACTTGCGCCAGCAACAGCAACGGATCCGCTTGTGCCGCGGCGGCCCCGCACCGGCGCCGGTCTATGCGGCCCCGCCCGCTGCGTCGATTGGCCCCCCGGTGCCCGTAGCGGCGGCTCCTGCGGCGAGCGCAACGCCGCAGGCCAGTGAAGAAGCGAACATTGCGATTATTCGTAGCCCCATGGTGGGTACGTTCTACTTGCGTTCGAACCCGAAAACCGAATCGTTTGTCAAGGTGGGGGATCGTATCTCGAAAGAGACGACGGTGTGCATCGTCGAGGCCATGAAGGTGTTCAACGAGATCCCTGCGGAAGTCAGTGGAACGATCGTGGCGGTGTTGGCGGACGAAGAAGAAGCGGTCGACTTCGGCAGGCCGCTGTTCAAAGTCGATACGAGCAAATGATGGCGGGTTAGGAACCGATATGTACAAACGCATTCTGATCGCGAACCGAGGCGAAATCGCGCTACGGATCATCCGCGCTTGCCGCGAGATGGGAATCGAAACAGTGGTCGTTTACAGCGAAGCGGATCGCGAAGCGGCCTACCTGGAGATGGCCGACGAGGCCTATTGTATCGGGCCGGGCAAGAGTGCGCAGAGCTATCTGAGGATCGACCGAGTCATCAGCGCGGCCGAGGTCGGCAACGTCGAGGCGATTCATCCGGGGTATGGATTCCTGGCAGAAAACGCTCAGTTCAACGAAGTTTGCCGCAGTTGCAACATCGACTTCATCGGGCCGACTCCCGAAGCGATGGACATGCTGGGCGACAAGAATCAGGCTCGGCGTTTGGCTCGCGAAGCGAACGTGCCCGTGGTACCGGGCAGTCCCGGCTTGCTGGAAAACGAAGAACAGGCTCTGAAAATCGCTCACGAAATCGGATTTCCCGTGTTGGTCAAGGCAACGGCCGGCGGTGGCGGGAAAGGCATGCGCGTGGCCGGCAACGACCTGGCCTTGAAGACCGGCTTCGTCCAAGCACAGAACGAAGCCAAAGCCGCGTTCGGCAACGGCGCCGTCTACCTGGAAAAGTACATCGAACGGCCGCGGCATATCGAGGTGCAGATCATCGCCGATCACCATGGCAACGCCGTCCATCTGTGGGAACGCGACTGCTCGACGCAACGACGACATCAGAAGCTGATCGAAGAGAGCCCGGCACCGAACCTGCCCGCCGAAACACGCGCGGCTATCTGCGAGGCCGCTGTGCGGCTGGTCAAACTGGCCAACTATACCAATGCGGGCACGGTCGAGTTTGTCGTCGATCAAGACAATAATTTTTACTTCATCGAAGTCAACGCTCGGATCCAAGTCGAACACCCGGTCACCGAACTGGTGACCGGCATCGACCTGATCAAAGCCCAGATCGCGGTCGCCGCTGGCCAACCGCTGCCGTGGACGCAAGAGCAGATCCCGCAGGTGGGATGCTCCATCGAGTGCCGGATCAATGCCGAAAAGTGGGAACGCAACTTCCAGCCTAACCCCGGCCGGATCGATTCGATCTTCTACCCGGGCGGTCCCGGCGTGCGTTTCGATTCGCACGTCTACGCCGGCTATACCGTTCCGCCGCACTATGATTCGATGATCGGGAAACTGCTGGTCCATCGCCCGACACGCACGGAAGCGATCGCGTGCATGATGCGAGCCCTGGACGAATTGCGAGTCACCGGGATCGAGACCACCGCGCCCTTCCATCGCCGTCTGCTGGCGCACAGCGATTTCGTCGACGGCCATGTCGATACCGGCTTCGTCGAACGTACCTGGCAAGCGTAAACGCTTGATCCGCGACGTATTTCGGCGAGGTGCCTTCGGTGCGGCGGATAAGCACCCGGCCAAGTCTTTCTTGGTGGCATCGGCGGAGGGGGTCGGTGGGTCCCGCGCGCCGGGCGGGACCCAGTGGGCTCGCAGATGTCCGCC
>REEF01000324.1 GCA_007695205.1 Planctomycetaceae bacterium | reverse complement strand
CTTTCTTGACGAACGTGCCGAGTTGCCTGTATGATAAGGAAAGAGGCGAGTACGGAGTTCGCGCGGAGCAGCGGATGGCGGAGGCCGTTTTTTCGGAAGCGTTTGGCAACGATTTGGCGAGGACCGTAAAGGCATTGCAATGACGACTCGACCAAGCATCCTGAGTGGATGGTGTCTGCTGCTGATGGCAGTTGCTCTGCTTTGCAGTTCGACCGCGTCAGCCCAGCAGGTCCAGTTGACCAGCCCCTTCCATTCGTTGAACGACAGTTTCTACGAGAACTTTGGGATCGGTCTATCGCCCATCGAGCGAACCGGTCGCCGAGGCGGCTGGTTTTTCAGCGGAACTCATGCGAATTCAACCCCACCACCGTTTGGCGGATACGATCCGGCAGCCGACGCCCGTTTTGGCTTCCGGATTGGTCAGTTTGGGATCAACGGCGTGGCAGGCCAGGGCAGCAATCGGAGCCATGTGATGGAAGCGCCCACGATTGTGATCCCCAGTGGTGGCAGCGGGTCGATTTTCAGCGGTTCCATCCGACCGTTTGTCACCGGCGTTGTCCCCGTTGTGGGAAATGCTCCGATGGGGCCGATGGTCCCCATGCAGATGCCCGTGATGACCAGTCCGTTGGCCGAGCGGCTCGAGCGAATGGGTGGATCGGAGCAGGCGTTGGCGGCACAGGCGGCTGAGTTCGCAGCGGAGGACCGGGCAGCGCGGAATCAGGCCGCAAGAGACCGTTTGGTGCGTCCCGACGCCGCACAAGCGCCGCCCGAGCGACGGTCGGAAGATGCTCCCCTGGTGATTCGTGGCGGCCGATGGGAGGATTCGCCAGCGACCGCTTCGCGTGGACCGGGCGGCGGTGCCCGCAGCACGGCCAACCACGGGGATCTCAGCCTGCGGGAGATCCGGCAACAACAGGCTCAGCAACAAGCAGCGCGCGAGTACGAGGCGTTGGTTTTGATCGAAAAAGGGCGAGGCAAGGAAGCCGAGGGTGAATTGGGATTAGCCAAGATTTACTACCAACAGGCTCTGTCGCGGGCCGATGAAGGGCTGAAGAAACAGATCGAGGCCAAGATTCGCTCGATGGACAATTAGTTTAGAGTCTTCAGTCGTAAGATGCGCACACGGTGTGCGCATCTTCGTAGGTTGGGACTCCGTCCCGACCGGGTCGGGTCGGGTCGGGTCGGAGACCCAACCTACTTTGGTTGCGGCCCGAGGCCGCGTTAGGAGAGAACCGATGAAGTCAATCATCGCATGGAAACGGTACGGTTTGCTAGCCATGATCGCGTTTGTCGGCACTTGGTGTGCCAGCGATGCCAGCGGCCAGATGTTTGGTGATCGCCGCGTTACCCGCCCAACGACGCAACGGGCGGCAGCGGGAAATGCAGAGGACAGAGCGGGACCGGCCTTGGAGTCCGTCGGCACGATCGTCGACGAGACGGCTCGGTATGTTCGGGGCAATCGGGCGGTGACGGATTTCGTCGGCTCGGATTCTGCAGACGCTTCGCGATTTGTGGGCATGCACCAATCGGGGCTGGGCGAGATGCTTCAGTCGGCTGTCGATGATAACCTGCAGGTCGAGACGGTCGCGCCGGACGTCAACCGGGTGGTTGAACCGGTGATTCCGCCTCGCTTGCGCCTGAACGCGCCGCGTCTGGAACTCGGGTTCGTTGCCAGGCCTCAGAACGCTCAGCAGACAGAGGTCACGGTTGTTCGCCGTCTTCAGTCCAGCCTGCCGACGCTCGATCCGGATGGGTTCGAGGTGTCGGTGGCAGATGGCGTAGCCACTCTCCGCGGAACGGTTGCCTCCGAACGTGATCGGAGGATGGCCGAGTTATTGCTGAGCTTCGAGCCGGGGATTGGCCAAATCCAGAACGACCTGACGGTGGCGATGCCGAATGCGATGCCGGTTCCGACTCCGTAGGTGCTGTGCTGGTCGGTTTTTCTGTCCGAAGCTGTATCTCGCCAACCGATCTCTCACGGGCGGGGGCGGGTGGCGATCCCAAGCGGTCGGCAAAGCTAGGAGTGATCGGAATGGTCGTGGTCTGCATCCGTGATTGGTTGGAAGGTTTTTTCTCGGTCTCTTCCTGAGAATCTGCCACGGCCGACTCGTACGTCGCCTGACGCACGGGGAATTCGCTTCGATGCAAGGCGGTCGCAGGCGTCTGGGTGACCTTCAATCGATCCGGAGTGACCTTGCCTGGCAGCATCATGCTGGCCGGTTGCGACAGGATCACACGTCCTTCGCCATCGTCGAAGCGACCGATCAGACTAAGCTTTCGCTGCGGTCCACCGACCTCGTCCCAAGGCAGCCAAAAGCTATAGGACGGCCCCAGATTCGACTCGCTTTGATGGCTGGCCAATCGGTCGCGGGGAAAGATGAATTTCTTCTCCGGCGCGGGGTTATCCGGATCGGGATTCTCGTCGTCGAACGCATAAACCGTTAACTGGCCATCGACCAGGACAGGGGTTTGGTTGTCGGCTCCGAAGAAAGTGACTCGCCCCCCAAACCCACGTTGACTGGACTGCCCCGCTCGATTCATCACCGAGTGTGTCCAGACGGGGACCATCCGCTCGGGTACCTGAGGCTTGGGCTCTTTTTCGAACCATTTGGCGCTATCGGGTAAATGGAATTTGGCGCAGCCGCAAAAAGTAGCGACGGCCGCCAGCAGGCATACGATGGCAACAGGCCCAGTTTGGCCGTGTTTCCTTGCGAATTGGTTCGTCTTGCTGGTAGTCATTTGATCTGATCCGAAGGAAGCGTCCGTATCGATTACTCGTCCAGAATCCCGACTGTCGGCTGCGCCGACTGAGGCTAGTCGGGTTGGGGTAGCGGTGTGGGCGGCACTGCGCCATGGGGCGAGCGGGCATCTGGCGGCAGCAACTCGATCTGCGAATCTCGTTCTCGCGGCGCAAGTGTCGGCTCGGGATAAGGCTCCGGCGCCCTCAGCGGCGACATATCCCCCGGCTCGAATTCATCCGGATAGATCTCCGGATAAATCACCTCGCCGTGCCCGCGCCAAACGGATAGATCGCTATCCTCGTAGATTCCGGTTGGCCCGTGCATTTCGTGAACATCGGCCAGACACCAGCTCATCCGCGCCGCTTCCGCCTGCTTTAACCGCTCCAGATCCTCTTCGTTGCGGACGACACGTGGAGTCAGGATGATCAACAGTTCGGAGCGGAGCATCTCGTTGCTATCGTAGCGAAACAGGTGCCCTAGGACGGGGATGCTGGACAAATAGGGTACGCGGCGGCGAGTTGTCATGGAGTCTTTGGTGATCAGACCGCCAAGCACGATCGTCTCGCCGCTGGCAGCGCTGACGGTCGTCTGGGCCGTGGTGACAGCAATCTTTGGCGATCGGATCACGCCACCCTCGACCACCGATACGGGAATCCCGTCCTCTTCGCGACCGACCGTGGATTTCTCGGCATCGACCTCCATCACCACAAGCCCTTCCGGGCTGATACGCGGCGTCACTCCCAGGATCAACCCGGTATTCTCCAACTCGACCGAATTCGTCTGGACTCGGCCATCGAACCGTGATCCGGTGATGCGTGGTACACGTTCGCCGACCTGAATGAAGGCGGGCTGGTTGTCCAGCGTCATGATCTGCGGTCGTCCCAAGACTTCCATGCGGCGCGACTGTTGCAACGCCCGGATCAGCATGCTGACACTCTCGCTGGAAGCGGAAAGGACAAAACCGCCGTATCCTAACTGAGTGTTGACTCGCCCCACATTAAAGCTCGACAGTCCTTGCGTGCCGACCTGGCCGGCCGTCGCGAAGGCGCGATCGCTGCCCGCGTTGCCCAACGGAGTATTGTTGAAATTGAATCCCGGCGTATTCTGTGCGGCAACAATCTCTTCGGTCGTGGTGGTCACGGTGGTACCACCGATCTGTTCGGTGATCGTTCGCGTGACCTTTTCCAGGTTGCTCAACAGGCTGCGGTCGAACAACACCGAGTCCTGCAGACCAAATTCGACGCCGAATTCGTCAAAGTCATCCAGTCTTACCTCGGCGATCACTACCTGGATCATGACCTGAGCCGGCTGCTTGTCCAGGTCCTCGACCACCTTCAACACTTCCTCGTAGTAACGCGGCGTGGCGCTGATGATCAGCGAATTGCTGACCGGTTCGGGCACCACGATGACCTCGCGTTCGACCACCTCGTAAGGGCTGCGCAGTCCGGGCATGGCCATCTCCAGCACTCGGCGACTGCGGATCAATTCGTTGATGGCCTGAGCCACATCGAACGACGGCGCGTTCTTCAACCGGTAGACGACATTCATCCGTTCCGCAACATCGTCTTCGTCCAAGCGCAGCAGCAGCGCTTCGATGATCGCCAGATCGCCCTGCGAGCCGGTGGCGATGATGCTGTTGGTGCGAGCGTCCAAAGAAAAGCGTACGGGAACCAACGTCGTTTCTCCCTCAGCACCTGCCAACTGAGGCCCCGCGATCATCATTTCGCCCGGCAACAGCACTCGCAGCATCTCGATCAGATTCGCCGCATCGCCGTTGATGATCTTGAACACCTTGATCTGGGCCACAGCGGTGGGGGAATCCAATTGCTCGATCAACGCCGTCAGAAGGCCCATGCTCTCGGCCGGTGCGGCGATCATCAGGCTGTTGGTATGCGGATCAGGAGTGATCTGGACATCCTCTAGCACTCCGGACCGTAATAGTCGTCGTCCCTCGACGTCTGCCGTGATCAACTCTAATACCGTGGATCGCTGCTGCTGCACGCCGCCGGCGGCGGCGGTGATGGCCGCGTTCAACGTGGCGGCCAATTCGGTGGCCAGCGTGTTCCGCAATTTGAAGATCCTCGCCTGGGCGACCAGCCCACTGTCGTCCTGGTCGATGCGGCTGATCAGTAGTTCCAGTTCTTCCAAATCGCGAGGTGCGGCGCGAACGATCAAGGAATTCGTACGAACATCGGGCGTCACCGTGACGCGCGCGGCCATGCTTTCCGCGTCGCGGAACACGTCCTCGACCGTGGCCGCAGCACGTAGCACGGATTCATGCCGCAAGCGGTAGATACGCAACTGCGATTCGGGCGGCACCGGTTGGTCCAGCTTGGCGATCAGCTCCTTCATGGCCGTCACCGCCTCGCCCCAGCCGACCAGGAGAAAGGCGTTGGGTTTGATCAGCGGCGTCACGTGGATCTTGCCTTGGCGGCCACCGATCAGGTCCACGGCGACCATGTCCAGGATCACCGCCATCGACATGCAGTTGGCGTGTTGCAACTGGTAGAATTCGATCACCGGGACGGTTTCGGCGCTCAGCCGTTCGATCTCGGCGATGATACGAGCCACCTCGTCCACATCCGGGTCGCGGCCGCGCAAGATGATCACATCCAGATCCGGCAGCGTCTCGATCTGGACCCGGTCGCCCAACTGCCGCAGCCGGGGATCGATCGCATCTTCCTGGATCAACCCCTCCAGCAGATCAGCACCTGGCACCTCGCCGAAAGGAAGCCACTCGCCAGGCTGCGGAGCATCCCCCACCGGCTCTGCATGCTGTGCCAGGGCGATGGACCAGGGCGTTAGCCGGGTATCATGTCGCTCGGAAGTCGCTGAGGCCAGGCCTTGTGTCCGACGGCTTTGAGGATTTTGGGGCGGCACCGACATGCCGCTGCGATAGGCATCAACGGCTTCTTGTACCTTGGCGGGATCTGCACGGTGAACCGGGATGATCCGAATCGTGGCTTCCGTCTCCCCCGGCTCGCCCTCGGCTCGATCCAATGCCTGGACCAATTGTGCCAGTTGAGTCACCAGCTTCGGATCGCCTTCCAAGCGAATCGCCTGGGCGTCGCGGTGCATGATCAAGTTCACTCGGCGTCCGCCGCGATCCAAGACAAAGTCCGGTTCGGCCGCCGCCGGACCGCCGCGCGGCTCCAGACGGGAACCCAACAACTGCCGCAATTGCTGTTCCAGCCGCTCGAACGCAATCCTATTGACCGCGACCGTTTGTCGCCCGGTTCCCAGCGGCGCTGCGACCGTCGGGGACAGTTTGACAGGGGATGCGGCCCTGGGTTTGACCGTGCTTGCGGGAATCGCAGCCGGCTTGGCTGGCGCTGCTAGTCCTGCCGCGATCGCAGCCTGGACATCCGGTGGTCCGAGCACAATGATCTGCGAAGTGGCCGGATCAACGGTCAGGCGCACCTCGGGCCGCTCGCCAAAACGGGTTTGCAATTGGCGCAGCACCTCGTTCAACCGCCCCGCTTCGACCCGATAGCCCCGAACCACATCTTGCTGGGGGGCATTCTCCTTGACAGAAGGCTGGTCGATCGACTCCAGGAACTGCTGGACGATCCGATGGGTCGCAGCGTTGGTACGGACCAAGATTTGGTTGTTCCGAGAATCCAATACAATTTGAGGGGCAGGCTCGAAGTCCCGGACGATGCCGGCCAACATGGGCTCGATCTCTTCCGCCTGTTTATGCTGCAGAGGATAAGGCCGATAGGTTTCATCGTCGGCCGCCCCCTTGGTCGGTGCCGCAGCGATGGCGGTCGTCAGAAGCAGGAAAGCCAGCCTGAAGCAGGCGGCCAGACGTCGGGAATCGCGCGATCGTGGGATAACATTCAGTCGAATTAGCACGGCAAACACCCGCATGGAGGCATCGGTGATGGTCAAAGATCCTTCAATTACGTCAGCGGCAGCGAAGATCGGCGCGAACGCCATGGATCATCGCAGCCGTTTACCCGATGGAACAAAGGTGACAAGTTCATTTGGAAAAGGATTCCACTCCGACAAGCGGCGGGAATGCTAGGCGCTCTACGCGACCGAATCAAGATCAAATTGTCGACTTAGGCAGCTTGACAGATCAAAAAATCTCAGAAAACTATCCGGCAAAGGGTGGTGCCATCGATGGAAGACAGGAACACATTACCGGAATGGGGCGAGACGCAGTGCGTCGCTCATTTGGAACAGTGGTTGGGCAAAGCGGCTTGTCGCCGATTGGGCATTTACGAGTTGCCCCCCCAGTTTCGACTGTCTGTGGTGATCCCGGTGTACAACGAACGGGAAACGATCACTGAAGTCGTCACGCGTGTTCGCCGTTGCGGCGTCCCCTGCGAACTGATTCTGGTCGATGATGCCAGCACCGACGGCACTCGCGAGTTGCTGGCCACGTGGCAAGACCAGCCGGATTTGAAGATCCTGTTCCACGAGCGAAATCAAGGAAAGGGCGCCGCGCTGAAGACCGGGTTCCAACAGGTCACGGGCGATGCGGTGATCGTGCAGGATGCCGACCTGGAATACGACCCGGCCGAATTTCGCTATCTGTTGCAACCGATCGTCCAGGAACAGGCCGACGCTGTTTTTGGCAGCCGATTCGCCAGCCACAGCCAACGGGTGCTTTACTTCTGGCATTATGTGGGGAACCGAGTCCTTACCACGCTGTCCAACTGCTTCACCAATCTTAACCTGACCGATATGGAGACCTGCTACAAAGTGTTCACCCGAGCCACGATCGAGAAGATCGCTCCGACCCTACGGGAAAAACGCTTTGGATTCGAGCCAGAGATCACAGCCAAAGTCGCTAGCCTGCCCGGTGTAAAGATCTACGAACGCCCCATCAGCTACAACGGCAGGACCTATGCCGAGGGGAAAAAGATCACCTGGCGCGACGGCTTTCGAGCGCTCTGGTGCATCGTCCGCTACCGACGTGGACTGCCTCGAAAGCGGAGTTCCGAGTAGAGGCCCCGGAAAGAAATGGCCGTTCAGTCCCCGACGCCGATCCGGCAATGCTCCAGCATCGACGGAGCATCCACCACGTAACTGGTGTAGAATGGGCCAAATTCCGCGTATTTGGCGCTGGCCTGGTCAAATCGCATCCGGTAAACGATGTCTTTCAGGTATTGCGGATCGATCGCCCACAGGGTGACGCCCCATTCCCAGTCGTCCAATCCGACTCCGACCGTGATCAACTGCGAGACTCGACCGGCAAACTCCATCCCACTGCGTGCATGTTCTGCCATCATCTGGTTGCGCAGCGAAAACGGTTCGCGAAACCAGTTGGCGCCGACCAAACGCCGCTTGTTCATGGGATAGAAGCAGGTCGCCAAGTGGTCGGGAAAATCGGGCGTCAATCGCTGGCGATTCATGGCCGGAAGACGGCTCGCGTACGCTTTGACCTTGGCGCGATAGCTGGGACTGTCTTCCGTCTCGCCCTCGCGAATCAACCGCGCCGCGTATTGTTCCACCGTGGGAACATACTCGGAAACCTCCGTCATCGACACAAAAGAATACGTCGCGTGCAAGGCGGGGCCTAATGGACTGGCCAACAGGCGTTGGTGGACTGCGTCGATCTTCAACGGATCAGGGTCCATCAGCATCAGACCAAAATCGGCCTTATGGCCGCTCACGATACTGACCTGCATTCGGATCGTGGCGTCGGAACCGGTCGGATCCAAGGCCTCGATCAACTGATGACGCCCTGTGGCCCGTTGTTCCGTCGAGAGTTGTTGCAAACAACCTCGGTCAAAACGGTAGTACAGATGGCTGCAATGCCACGCGGTGCGAGATCCGGACTCTCGTTGGTCAGCAAGATCAGTCATGGGCACAGAATTCCCGGAAGATGCTCAGGATAACAGGCGGCCGACGCTGTCCAATAGACGATCCATGGCGAACGGCTTGCGAATATAGTCGTCCACCCCCAACATCTCAGCATAAGCTTTATGCCGACTGCCCTCGTTGGCGGTGATCATGATGACTCGCACGGGGACCGGACGCGTTCTGCGCAGTTTTTCCAAGACCAAAAAACCGCTCCGTTTGGGCATCATCATGTCGAGGATCACCAGATCCGGATCCTCCCGCTCGGCCATGGCCAATCCCTGGTTGCCATCGCGAGCCACCAGGATCTCGTACCCTTTGGCTTCCAGGGCGTAACGCATCGCCTCGACAATCTCGACATCATCATCCACCAGAAGCACACGACGCTTGTTCGCCTCGGACTCCTGCTGCACTTGCTGGTCATT
>REEF01000325.1 GCA_007695205.1 Planctomycetaceae bacterium | reverse complement strand
TTCGCGTTGCGTACCACCAAACCAAATCTGACAGTTATTGCCTTGCCGGTCCTAACTATGTGCCTCGCGGGTCCAGGCCCGGCAGAGCGAATCGGAACTTTCCGACCGGTTTCGCCATCTGAAAGGGGGCGAGATAGGCATGATGATGAACAGCCAAAAAGGATATACCTCTTTCTCCGTTTTAGCTAGTTCTCGGTCCGATTCGAACGATAGATCCATTCATGCCGTTGGAGCCATCATTTTCTTGTGTTGATTGAAGTGCTGATTATACTCGTTGAAAGATGCTACGGTGCCTAAGTTTACGTCGATTTGCCCGGGTGCCGTAATCGCGTTCAGATAATATGGATTACGATACCGATAGTCCGATTTATAGTAGCGTAGAATGCATGTTTTACGGAATCTACGAAGCTTAGGTAAATCCGCCTGAAGGGTTGGTCATGGCCATTGAGCGCAAACGTTTGTCGTTGTTGGGTTCGAGGAAGCGTCGCAAGTCGAAGGCACCCAAGCAGTCATCGGGTTCCAGCAGGCTTCTGCAGCTAGAGAAGCTGGAAGACCGTCAGTTGCTGGATGCGATGGGCTTGCCCACGGGCGAGATGCACCGTCCGTTCCCTGATGGGTTGGACCATCCCAACCCGGTCGTTCGCGAATTGATCGCGAACATCACGACCACGGCATCCTCGGCACCGATGTACGGATCTCCCGGCGGAGCGTCCGGCGGGGACGTCGGGGGACTGACGCTTGAATCGGGCCCGCTGATCGGGATGGACCGTTTCCGTGCCGACCCTCGTTTTCGCGGCATCGACGGTACCGGATTCGCTACGGTGATCTTGGACACGGGTATCGACCTGAATCATCCGTTTTTCGGCCCGGACACGACGGGTAACGGGATCGCCGATCGGATCGTCTTCAATCAGGATTTCGCCACGGGGCAACCCAATGCGCAGGATGTTCATGGTCATGGATCGAACGTATCGAGTATCGTCGTATCCAGCGATCCGGTATATCCGGGGATGGCACCTGGAGCGGACATCATCCATTTGAAGGTGTTAAACGACGAAAACGCCGGACAATTCGCCTGGTTGGAACAGGGTTTGCAATGGGTGATCGCCAATGCCGAGACCTACAACATCGCCAGCGTCAATCTGTCGTTAGGAGATGGTGGTAACTACGATTCGTCCGTCACCCTGTATGGAATCGACGACGAATTGGCCGCTCTGGTCGCGATGGATGTGATGGTGGTGTCGGCATCGGGCAATTCTTTTGGTGATTTGAATAGCGTGCCGGGGGTAGCTTATCCGTCAGCGGACCCGAATTCGTTGTCCGTGGGCGCCGTCTTTGATGCGGATTTGGGCACCGACGTCGGTGGTGGCGCGGCGATCGCCTTTACCACGGGTCCCGACCGGATCACCCCGTTTTCGCAGCGTCATCCGACGATGAGTACGGTTTTCGCCCCGGGAGCGGCGATCACGGGGGCGGCCCCTGGCGGAGGGACCTCGACCATGAGCGGCACCAGCATGGCATCGCCCCACATCTCGGGGATCGCCGTGCTGGCTCAGCAATTGGCCGAGCGCACGCTGGGCCGACGCTTGACTCAAGCGGAATTCGTGAGCCTGATGCGTGATTCAGCGGTCACGATCAACGATGGCGACGACGAAGACGACAATGTCATCAACACGGGCGCGGACTTCCTGCGAGTGGACATGGTGGGGTTGGGCCAGGCGATCATGGACATGGAAGTCACCGCCGTAGGTCTGGGACCGTTATTGGGGGGCATCCAGCCCAACGATGGCAGCCTGTTGGCGATGCGCAACGTCGACGACGATCCGCTCGGATCGATCTCGGTGTTGAACGTAGCACCGCGGAGCTTGACGTTCCGGTTCGACGAGCCGCAGGTGATCGACCCGGCCACACTGGGCGGCATCCGCATTGTGCGGAGCGGATCTGACCGCGAATTCGGCACCGACAACGATGTGCAGATCATCCCGGGTTACATCGGGGTGGGTGACGCGCCGAATCAGAACGAGATCATCGTGCGATTCGCGGAGACCTTACCCGACGATCTGTACCGGATCACGATCTTTGGCATCGATGATTCGGCCGAAGATATCATCGCATTGCGCAACATCCATGGGGCTGCGTTCAACGACCGAACCGCAGACGGTATCGACAACGGCAGCAACGTGATGATCGATTTCGATCTTCAACTGGGGCCCCAGGTGATCGCGGTCGTGCCGCAACCGGTCGCGCATGTCACCGACCCGCAGGATCCGTCGCGAATGGTCCTCCAGCAGGCTCGGAACCAGATTCGGGTCTTTTTCAACAACGACAATCTGTTCATCGAGAACGATGCCCAAGGCAATCCGACTCAGCGTTCGGCCGAGAATCCCGCGTTTTATCAGTTGATCTATACGCGGGACACCTTGAACAACACGGACGACGTCGTGTTCTACCCGGATCGCGTGGTTTACGATCCGGTCAGCGACATGGCGACCTTGTATTTCGAGCGGGAATTCGCCCATGTGCTGGATACGGCAGCCCGTGGCGATGCCATCGACGACCTGGGCTCGCTGATCGATCCGACCACGAATCTGCCCGTCGGCAGTGCCACCTTCCGGTTACGGATCGGCACGGACGAGCAGGCACCTGCGCCACCCGAGCGCATCGTGCCGCAGCCGCAGGTGACCAGCGACTTCCACACGGGCGGCACGGCAGTAGCTGGTGGCGTCGATTTGACCTTTACGGCCCGAGCCGATTTCGCTCGAGCCGTGAACATCTCGGTTACCAAGTCGGATCTTGGTCAAGACGCGGCCCCGCAGATCTCGGTCAGCAACCACACGATCCACGCCGTCTTGAATTCGCACAGTTCGACGCCGACCACAGCCGCCGAATTGGTCGCGGCAATCGAAAACCATGCAGGTGCCAACGCGTTGGTCACGGTCAACTGGCAAGGCGACCCGGACGCCAACATCACCAGCGAGCTGGGCGATTCGTTGCATCTGCGCGTGGTGGGTTTGGGGTCCAGCTTCGAAACGGCCAGCGACCTGGGCGCGATCACCGATTCGCAGTACTGGCTGATTTCCGCCGCCATCGTGGCTCAAGAGAACCCGTTCGATCTGCCCGGGTCACCGGACGAACCGGGCCAGCGGGATCTGCCCCCGGAGATGCGGAACGAGCAGTATGTCAATCCGGTTTTCGGACCGGATCGCGTCGCCGGAATCACCACGATCATGTACAACTTCCGCGGCAATTACGGCTTCGACGCTCAAGGGAATCCGCTCAGCAACGCGATCACCGACAGCCAGAAGGCGCGGGTGCGTGAAGTGGTCGAGTTATGGGGCGAACAAGTCGGCGTCCAGTTCCTCGAGACGCCCGACCAGGGCCTCACGTTCGTTTCGGGTAATGTGAATGCGCTGAGCGTGAACCATCCTTCCGTGATCAACGAGCCCATGGCGGATCTTCGTGTACGAATCGATCCGCAGTTTCAAGATTCGATGTTGATCATCGATAGCAACCAACCGTGGAGCGACCAGTTTGGCGGCGACTGGTTCCAACGCGCCATGATCGGTACCGGCTATTTGTTGGGCTTGCAGCGGATGAACGACCAGCCGCTGACCAACATGATGGCCTTTGGTGCCGAGAATCAGCAATTGGGCGGTGTCGGCAGCTTTTTGGGCACCACGCCATTGGAAGGTCGTGGAGTGGAACCAAAGTTCCAAGGTATCCACGACTCGGATCGGCCCGAGATCTTCGGAGTGCAAGCGATCGTTCCCGAGCCGATCTTCCCGGGAGTTCGCGACATTATGAACGCCCAGCACGTCCACCGGCCGGAAGGCAAGGACATCGACCTGTATCGGTTCACGCTGGATCTCCAGGACCAGGACACTCAACAGCCCAAGAAGGGCCTGCTGACCTTAGAAACGTTCGCCGAGCGCTTACCGAATTCCAGTCTGTTGGACACGGTGTTGTCGTTGTATCGCGAGGTTCCGGTTCATGACGCCAACGGTGTGCTGACCGGTTACGACCGCGAATTGATCGCGCGCAACGACGACTACTTCGGTTCGGATTCCCACATCCGCATGGAGCTGGGTTCAGGGACCTACTATGTCGCGGTAACGGCTGCCGGCAATACGGATTTCGATCCGGTGATCGAGGATACCGGCTGGGGCGGGACCAGTCAGGGTGCGTACGAACTGCGTTTCAGTTTCCAGGCCGAAGTCGATCAGAACGATGCGATCCGGGACATGGATCGCTTCGATCAAGACGGCCAACCCGGTACGCGGCTGGACGGCAATGCGGATGGAACACCGGGCGGGGTGTTCAATTTCTGGTTCCAGAATCGACCTCTGGAACGCCTCATCCGGATGACCGGCGACAGCAGCAGTTACGTCGACGGCCAGACGCTGACGATCGAGGATGCGTTCGGCACCGTACGTCGCTTTGAATTCGACAACAACAATTCGGTCAACCCTGGCGCGATCAGGTTGGATTTCTCTGACGGACCTTCTGCCGAGATGATGGCCACTCGCTTGGCCAACGCGATCAACCAATCCGGTTTGAACGGAGTCTCGTTCACGTTGGATGGAACCTCGATCCGGTTGTCCGGCGAACGTCTGGCGATTCTCAGCAGCAACGCCAGCGGCATCGAACTGGACGGCAAGACGATCTTTGTCGATCGGACGTCGGGCGTCAATTTGAACGGCACGCTGCAGAAGCCATTTGACAGGATCAGCACGGCCTTTGCAGCGGCAGTGCCTGGGGATATCGTCCGGATCGTCGGTAACGGCGGATTGGACGGCAATCCGGCCACCATCGAGGACAATTTTGCTTACGAGATCGGCACCCCCGAAGCGGGAGCGGGCTCGACAAGTCTGCGGGACGGCCAGACGATGGATGTTCCCAAGGGCGTGACGACCATGATCGACGCCGGGGCGATTTTCAAATTGCGTCGCGCTCGGATCGGGGTCGGCAGTTCCAACTTGACCAGCGATCGCAGCGGCGGTGCCCTGCAGGTGCTCGGAACACCTCAACTGGTGGGCGCTCACGGACAGGTGATCGTCGACGATCAGGGGCAACCCGTACCGGGCTTTGTGTATTTCACCTCGCGGATGGACGAGCAGACGGGCCAGGACCTGACACCAGCTCGGACCACCCCGGCAGCCGGCGACTGGGGCGGGATCGTGTTCCGTGCCGATCTGGACAAGGCGGCGGCGCGGCCCAACCTGGAGAGCGAGGGCATCTTCCTGAACTACGTCAATCATGCGGACATCCGCTACGGCGGCGGCTTGCTGCGGATCGATGCGATCGACCAGGTAGTCAGCCCCATCCAGATCCTCGAGTCGCGGCCGACGATCACCTACAACCAAATCTCGTTCAGCGCCGATGCGGCGATGTCGGCGGACCCGAACAGCTTCGAAGAGTCCAATTTCCATTCGCCGCAGTATCAGCGAGGCGCGTCGTTCACGTTGGATTACGAGCGGATCGGGCCGGACATCACGGGCAATACCCTGCAGAACAACTCGATCAACGGTCTGTTCATCAAGATCGAGACGCAGCCCGGCCAGCCCACTCGCCGTCTGACGGTACCGGCGCGTTTCGACGACACCGACATCGTGCACGTGATCTCGGAAAACCTGATCATCCAGGGCCAGGCCGGCCAAGCGGTTCTGGAGACCGAGCGTCCGTCGGTCCAGATGGTCACGATCAATTCGCAGCCCGGCGGCAGCCTGAGCCCGGGCCAGTACACGTACAAGCTGGTCTTTGTCGACATCCAGGGTTTCGAAGGACGTCCATCGGAGGCGACTTCGGTCGGAACGGTCGCTGCCGGGCACGGCACGCTGCTGGCGCAGAATCTGACGCCGGTCAGCGGCAATTACACCTCGCGCCGATTGTACCGTAGCGAAGTCCAACCGGACGGCTCGAACGGCCCTTACCATTTCGTCGCCAATCTGAACGCCAACGACACGACCTTCCGCGATACGGGCGCGGTAACGGGTGCGGTGCTGCAGCGCGACCCGCCCGCCGTCGGCAACGTGATGCTGGAACAGCGCACGGTGCCCTTCGTCGATCCCGGTTTGGCCTCGGGCGATTACCATTACCGCGTCGTCTTCGTCGACGAATATGGCATTCAGGGCGCGGCTTCGGATCCCACCGCGGTGATCAACGTCGTGCGACCGGGCTTCGGCCCCGCGAATCGTGTCGTGGTCGATCTGACGGACTTGCCGGCGGCACCAGCGGGTTCCACGCAGCAGATCTACCGCAGCCAATCGGACGGCAGCGGTCCCTATGTCCTGGTTGGCCAGATCGACGCGGGCGAAACCACGTTTACCGACGATGGTTCGATCGTCCGCGATGTGACCGGGAACCAGGCGACACTGGACCCGACCCTGTTGGGCGTGGTGCGTGCTCGCCCCAGCGCCCGGTTGATGATCGACCCGGGCTCGGTGATCAAGCTGGAAGGAGCGAGGATCGAGGCGACTTTTGGCGCCCAGTTGATCGCCGAAGGTTACGACGGCCAGGAGATCATCTTCACGTCGAAGCTGGACGATCGCTACGGCGCCGGCGGCACGTTCGATACGAATAACGACGGTATCTTCGGCGTGGACGCCCAGGCATCGGCACCCGAGCGAGGACAGTGGAGCGGGTTGTTTATCGGGCACCTGGGCAAGTTGAACCTGGACCATGTGTACTTGGCGTACGGCGGCGGCGATAACAGCAAGATCGAAGGCACCTTCAAGGGCTTCAACGCCATCGAGATCCATCAGGCGACGGCCCGCATCGCCAACAGCATCCTCGAACAGAACGATCCGGGTACCGGCGGTCAGGGGCCGAACGATCGGTTCGGCCGTGGTCCGAACGAAGGTGGGACGATCTTCGTCCGCGGCGCGCAACCGGTGATCCTGAACAACATCATTCGCGATAACGCCCACGTGGCGATCAGCATCAATGTCGATGCGTTCACTCACGATCTGCTGCCCGATCCCGGTCGCACGTCCGGAACAATCGACCAATCCAGCCAGTTTGGCGATAATCGCGGACCGTTGGTTCGCGGCAATCGAATCGCCAACAACGGCCCGGTGGGAACCACCGGTGGCGTGGGCACCAACGGCCTGGAGGTACGAACCGCCGGCGTGATCGTCGCGCCGGGTCAGCCCGCGCATGGAGCGATGATCAGCCGCGGGATCACGTTGTCCACACAAAGCGTTTGGGACGATACGGATATCGTCCACATCCTGTACAACGAGATTTCGATCCCCAACTTCAACACGTATGGCGGATTGCGTTTGCAGAGTGCGGCGGATGAGAGCCTGGTGGTTAAGCTATACAGCCTGCCGCTGTTCGGCGGGGTCGGAAACGCCATCAACGACCATTACAACGTCTACCCGACCATGGGCGCCGGGTTTACGGCCACCGGTCGCCCCATGGAGATCGAAGACCGCATCGGCGGTGTGCTGCATGTCGTGGGACAGCCCGGATTCCCCGTCATTTTGACCTCGCTGCACGACGACACGGTCGGAGCCGGTTTGCAACCGGACGGTCGGCCGCAGACCGATACGAACAACAACGGCTGGGATACCCGGCCTTCGCCGGGCGATTGGCGCAGCTTGCGGATGGACCAGTTCAGCCACGATCGCAACGTCGAGATCATTCTGGAGCAGGAGGCGTCCAGCGAAGCGGCGCCGGGGATCAACGCCACGGTCCAGACAGCTCAGTTCCTGGGCGAACTGGCTGCTTCCGAAACCTCCGGGGACGAAAACTACCGGATGGGTTTCGAGATCCACGGGTTCCTCAGCGCCCCGGGCGATATCGACGTGTACACCTTCACGGCCCAGGCCGGTACCGAGATCTGGCTGGATATCGATCGAACTCGCCACGCGCTGGACACCGTGATCGAGGTATTGGATTCGAACGGGCGGCTGATCGCCCTGTCGGACAGTTCGACACGGGAAACGATGGATCCGAGTTTGCTGTACAACGACCGGTCGCAAATCACCGATACCAGCGTCAACCCGCTGCAGAGGTTGGCCGAGCAGAATCAGCCGCGACACGCGTCGGGCCTGATCAAGGATCACTGGACAACCAACGAACGCGATGCGGGCATGCGGGTGCTGTTGCCGGGCACGGCCGGGCAACGCAGCCCTTACACCATCCGCGTGCGTAGCAGCAACCTGTCGGCGACCGATCCTGCCGAGCAATTGCGGGACCCCAGCCGCGTCGGTGACGGATTGACCTCGGGCGTTTATCAACTGCAGGTGCGCATCCGCGAGACCAACGAGGTGCCGGGTTCGACCGTCCGCTATTCGGAGATCCGTTATGCCCAGAACGGGGTCGAGTTGATCGGGTTGCCCAAACATTCGCCCTTGTTAGGCGAAGCGATGGAGGATGAATGGGTCGCCGAGCGTGAATTTGGCTTCGGCAATTCTGCCAGCAATGACGATGCGCTTTTTGTCACCGGTATCGGACCGTTTGTCCAGTCCATCACTCCGTTCAACCCCAGCAGTCCCGGCCAGCGGCCGCAAGACTTGGGCAATGTCCTGACCACCGACCGCGCGACAATCTCGCTGGCCGGTTCGTTGAGCAGCGCGACCGACATCGACTTTTACCTTTTCTCGGTTCGTTTCGATGCGGTGAATACGGGAACGACCCCGCACCACGCGGCGCTGACGTTCGACATGGACTATGCGGATGAACTGGGTCGTCCTGATACGACCATCACGATCTTCCGCGTCGGCACGACCTTCGGCGGCGTGCCCACCTATACCCCGATCTTGATCGGCCGTGATTCGAATGTGGCCGACGACCGCTCGGCACCGGTGCGCACGGCAGACGATCTGGCCGGGGTGAAGGATCTTTCTCGCGGCTCGGTCGGATCGTTGGATCCCTTTGTCGGCACGGTTCACTTGCCCGAAGGGGATTACGCGGTCGCGGTGACTTCGGCCGGGCAACTGCCGACCGTACTCGTACCGCAAATCACGATTATCCCGGAACCGCCGGAACCTC
>REEF01000410.1 GCA_007695205.1 Planctomycetaceae bacterium | reverse complement strand
TCGTCTGCGGTCCAACGCCCATGATGGATCTGGTCGAGCATGCTCTGTTGGCACGTGGTGTGCCTCAATGGAGACTGCTCTCCGAACGTTTCGATTTCGTTTAGGAGAATGGCAATGGGACATATCCAAGCCCAATGGTTAGCCAATACCCTGGTGTTGCTCGTGCTGTTGGCGACCGTCGTTTTTGCATGGCTGCGTTAGGACGGCAGGTGTTTTGAACGCTAAGGGCCGTTGACATGAAACTGTTGGTATTGCTCAATACGAGAGCGGGAACCGCGAGCCAGGACCTGGCGGACCAGGTGCGCAAAGAGTTTGTGGCCATGCAGGCCCAGGCCGAGGTATGCGAAACGACGGGGGAAGAGCTGGAACGACTGGCCCGCGGCGCGGCAGCGCGAGACTTTGATGCCGTGGTCGCCGCCGGCGGAGACGGCACCGTCAGCACGATTGCGGCAGCGCTGGCGGGGACGGCGACGCCGTTGGGGATTTTGCCTTTGGGAACGTGGAACCACTTCGCCAGAGACCTCGGCCTGCCTCTCGACCTCACGGCGGCGGTCCGCACCATTGCGCTCGGCCGGCCGCTGGAGGTAGATGTCGCCCGCGTCAACGGACGTGTCTTTGTCAACAATGCTTCGATCGGCCTGTATGCGCACGTCGTACGCCGGCGCGAGGTCCGGCGTGAACGCTTAAGGTCCAACAAGTGGCTGGCGACGTTCTTCGCGGTCCTGCGCGTCTTCCGCCGCTTCCCCTCGATGCGCGTGCGGCTCGAAGTTCAGGGCGGTACCGCGCTGCGGACCAGTCCGTTCGTGTTCGTGGGCAACAACCAGTACGAGATGCACCTTCTGGCCATCGGCCGCCGCCCACGACTGGACGCCGGGCAGTTGACCTTGTACGTGGCGAACCGCTCCGGGCGGTTGGGCATCCTCCGGCTGGCCCTGCGTGGGCTGCTGGGCCGGCTGGAGCAAGCTCGGGATTTCGATTATCTTCACGTGCAGGAGGTACGGGTGGAATCCGGCAAGAGCCGGCTGTTGATGGCGATCGACGGCGAGCTGGTGCGGATGGCGCCGCCGCTGCACTTTGAGATTTGGCCCCAGGCGCTGACCGTGCTGACGCCGAACACTTGAGAGAGCCGCGACACGATGACGCGAACGATTGCACATATCTCCGATCTGCACTTCTGCAGCGTGGATCCGGCCGTCGTCGAGGGCCTGGCGGCTGACTTGTCAGCGTTACAGCCGGACTTGCTGGTCGTCAGTGGCGACCTCACGCAGCGTGCTCGCAGCCATCAGTTCCGCTCAGCCGCGACGTTCCTCCGTCGCCTGACGATGCCGCAGCTCGCAGTGCCGGGCAACCATGACGTGCCCCTCTTCGACCTCGTGCGGCGGTTCTTCTTGCCGTTCCGGCGATATCAGCGGTACATCGATGGGGGCCTGCAGCCGTTCTATCGCGATCAGGTCATGGCGGTCGTGGGGATCAATACCGTACGGGCGGTCAGTGGGCGGTGGAACGGATTCTGGAAAGACGGCCGCATCTCCCAGGAACAGTTGCGGAACGTGGAGTTGCGGTTCCGGGGGTTGCCGCCAGACGTTTTCAAAGTCGTGGTGACGCACCATCCGTTCATCCCGCCTCCCGGAGAACGTCTCAAGGGCATCGTCGGCGGCGCGCCGCGGGCGCTGGACCGGTTGGAGGCCGCGGGCGTCGATCTACTGTTGGCTGGACATCTGCATATGGGGTTTGGAGAGGACGTGCGGATCTATCACGAAGCGGTGAAGCGATCGATCTGGTCGCTCCAAGCCGGGACGGCCACTTCCACGCGGCGGCGCGGTGAACCTAACGCGTATAACGTGATCCGTATCGGCCCGATGGAGTTTATCATCTCAGTCCGGACGTGGCGAGGACGTGCCTTCGAGGAAGGCGTCCGCAAATCGCACGAACGAAAGCACGTGGAGTCAACATGAGAGGCGTACGGCAGGAACTTCGGGCTCGTTCGCGGCGATATCAACAGCGGCACAGGTACCACATCCAGGCAGGTTCCCTCTACTCGTCTCCGCCGCTTGCGTCGTTAATACTGAGCTTGTTGATCACCGCGACGGCGCCGCCGTCGCGAGCACTCTCCCGCGCGGATTTGAGTTCATTCCAATCGTTTACGCTGCCCTTCAGGGTCGCGACCCCGGAATGGACCTCGACGGTAATGTCATCACTGTCGACGAACGGACTCCACCGCAATTGGTCCTGGATGTCCTCTCTGATCTCGCGGTCTGTCTTGGCGTTGAACGGGTCGTCGACGTCCACGTCGATGTCAAAGGCATCGGTGACCGGGTCCAGCATCAACTTGGAGATAACATCACTCCGGATGCGGGAGTCCAAACGATCCGTTGATTGGACTTCGATGTGGTCGATGACGCCGACCACGCCCTTGACCGACTCGGTGGCCATCTTCGCCAGCAGCTTGGCGTAGTAGTGATTGACGGAACCGGACAAGGTGACGATGCCGTCTTGAGTGCTCACGTCAATTCTGTGCGAGGGCACGGCGTCCTCGACAAGCAGCCTGGATTCCACGGCGAGTGTAATGTCGCGGTCGTCCAGATCGTTGGGGGCCGCAGCCGCCAGGGCGCCAAAAGCGAGCCAAATGCCACATGTGAACCCGGCAACATGCAAGCGAGCTCCAAGTCGCTGGGCATGGCTGGTGGGAAATGCTTAGAGCAAACCGGATGCCGAAAAAGGCAGTCCGCACGCTGGGCGGCTTACGGCGGCACAACGTTCGCGAAGTGTCCGGACGGACTGACGCACCCAGCCGCCACGTTGTCGCGGTCACGCAGGTCTGTCAGATCGCCGCGACCATGGCTGGGAGTCCGCGTGGCCCCCGGCACCGACCGCGGGGTGACCGTCGAGCGTGTGATTCCGGGCGGTCCGGCGGCTCGCGCGGGATTGAAGGAGGGCGATGCCATTCTCCGCTTGGAGAAGACGCGTGTGGAAGCCCCCGCCGATCTGCAGGCAGCCGTCGCAGGCCATCGACCCGGCGAAACGATCCGTTTGGTTGTCCGCCGCGACGATTCGCGTCAAAGGATCAAAGTAGCCTTGGGGGCCTTCGGCATCTGGGAGGGCGAAAGCGAGGAGCCCGTACGTGAGCGGCTCCGGCGGCTGCTGGAAGGCCGCTTTCCGCACTCGGAGGACTCGTAGCGACCGGCCTTCTACGAGGCCTCAAAAGTCTGGCCGGGAGGGCCGCCCTGCCGCTCCCGGCTTTCCAAAGCGGCGAGTCGCAGTTCCACATCAGCCAAACGTTGCTTGATGATTTGCAGGTCTTCTGTGCTTGCTACGTCGGTGGAGTCGAGCGCTTTGCGCACCGCGTCGCGGATGCTGGCTTGAAATTCCTCGCGCTGCTCGTTGGCGCCTTCCAGCAATCGATCCACAAACTGTTTGGCATCGTCAGCGGCCAGCTTGCCTTCGTCCACCAATTCTTGGGCTGCTTGTTGTGCTTTCTCTTTCGTGATGACCCCGGCACCCAACCCGGCCAACAGACTCTTGCGAATAAGTTCCAACATGACTCAGTCCTCCTTTGTTTTCAGGCGCGTGCAGGAGCCGGATCTTCGCGCATCATCCAACAGCACGCGTGTCCAATTATCGACACGCGTGACACAACGTCAATCCCCGCGCGGATCCCAGGCGATGCATTACCCGGACTTGACGGCGATCCGCTTAGCCTTCGCTTCTTCGCTCTTGGGCAGATGCACCTCCAGCACACCGCTGTGATAGCGGGCGTCGATCTGGTCGCTCAACACGCCCTGGGGCAGTGTAAAGGTTTCTTGGAAACGGCCATACTGATAACGCTGCCCCTCGCCCTGCTTTTCCTCCGCCTTGTGCTCGGCGCGGACTGTCAGCAGGTTCCCACTGATTTGGACGTCGATCTCGTCGGGGTCAAAACCGGGCAGTTCGGCGCGCAGAACGAACTGCTTCTCCTGGTCTTCAATGTTGCTGGACAGATTGGGCCAACCCCCGTCTCCAGCAGATTGGAGGCCGTGGCTCCAATCTCCCCAAAATCGATTCCACAGATCGTCGAATTCGCGGCGGAATTGGATCAAGGGGTTACCCTCATCCTGCCGGACCGCGACATCCTGCGCTCTTTTTTTGGGCACCAAACCAAACATTGTCACCTCCTAGTGGTCACCAAGGATAACGAAACGGTTCAAGCGGATTTGACTTCGATCCGCCGCGGTTTCATCTTCTCCGCCTTCGGCAGAATGTACATCGAGACGACCACGGCCAACGATCGGGCCAACCGTACTTGTCTTGCAGCCCGCCGCGGCGGCGTCTGTCTCACGCTAAGAAAAATGTGCTGCAACCGGCGCGCCAAGCTGACACCACGGTGTCAAGTCTGTTCTATTTTTTCCCTGTCAGGCCATTACATCAGGCGTAAGAAGGGTCGGACGGGGCGCCCCGGCGCGGGCTTCGTCGATCCGTCAGCTTGACACGGGGATGCGTCAATACGTCGTGGACAAGGAAACAACGCCCCGGGATGCTGGAGGAAACTCAGGGCGATCAGCCCGGGAGCAGCGATTTCGTGGATTGCGCCAACGGGCACGGCGTTTGCTACCCTGGACTCTTGTCGTGCTGGCCAGTGATGCCGAGCATCCAGGAGGCCTGTTGGTCGGCTGCCATTCCGTTTGGGGCTAAGCCAGGTGAGACGCTTCCGTGTTGGTTCAGACATTCGCAAGCCGCGTCTACCAGCGGTATCCTGGGCTCGTCATCGGGGCCTTTGCGATCGTGCTGCCGCTGGTCGTTTGGCGAGCCTGGCTGGTCTTGGGAACCAGCAACAACAACATCCGACAATGGCTGCCGCAGCACTACGAAGAAACGCAAACCTACGACTGGTTCCGACAGCACTTTCCTTCCGACGAGTTCGCCCTGGTTACATGGGACGGTTGTACGCTGGACGACAATCGCTTGGCTGAGTTCACAGACCTGCTGCAAGCCGATGCCGACGCGGAAGCGGACCACTCGCCGGTGTCGGAAACCGGCGAGCCGTTGTTCGCCGACGTGCGGACCGGACCGGAAATGCTGCAGACGCTGACCACGGAACCCTTTGACCTGGACCGCGAGGAAGCGGTCGACCGCCTGATTGGGTGGGTGATCGGCAAGGACCGAGAGACGACGTGCGCGCTGGTCACCCTGACGCCCGCCGGCAACGCGGATCGAACCAGGGTCCTGAACGCGATCCGGCACGTTGCGATCGAACGAGTTGGTATCCCTGCCGATGAACTGCATCTGGTGGGTGAACCGATCTTCAACGCCCAGATCGACACGGCCAGCGACCAAGCCATGGGCGCTCTGCCGATTTGGTCCAGCCTGATCGCAGCCATGGCGGCGCTGTTGACCCTGCGCAGCCTGAAATTGAGCTGCGCGGTTTTCCTTGTCGCTTTGTACTGCGGCGCACTGGCCTTGATGCTGGTCGATGTCACGGGCGGCAACCTCAATCTGGTGCTCGTTGTGATGCCTGTGCTGGTGTACCTTTTGAGCTTGTCAGCCGCCGTGCATCTGGTGAACTACTACCGGGATGCCGCGGCCGAAGGAACGAGGCGGACTCCGGCCACCGAAGCCGTGCTCCGAGGCTTCGCGCCGTGTTCCCTGGCAGCCATCACCACCGCCATCGGACTGGCTTCGCTCGGAGTCAGCCACATCATCCCGGTCCGTGACTTCGGGTTGTACTCGGCGCTGGGCATCCTGGTCGGGCTGATGGTCTTGTTCCTGCTCTTGCCATCGCTCCTGTCCGTGATGGGCGATGGGGCCTTGCAACACCAGACGCGGGAGAAGGAGGGCACGTCGAATCGTCGTTGATCTTCGTCGACCGGTTAAAACTGGTTCAGGAAATCCAGCACGAGGTCGCCGGCATGGACGAGATCGCGGCGACGATGTCCGCGGCGACCTTCGTTCCAGGGCTGGAGCCGGAGCAGGATGCCGAGACGCCGCCGCCTGCCGAACCTCCAGGGCTGCTGGGCGTCCTGGGCCGCGCGGTCGGAGCGTCACCGGAACGTATCGAACGCTACGTGTTGAACAGCCGACTGAAAGACCATCTGCAGTCGTTCATCGAACAGGGCTACCTGCAGGAAGCCGACCAGCAGCAATTGTATCGCATCAGCGCGCGGGCGACCGGTCATGGGGCGGTCGATCAGGCCGGCTTCCTGAATTCCGTCAAGTCGCGGGTGGAGTCGTTCCTGGACGGAAAACCGAGTGAATGGATCGCGGGGGTCGAAGTCCGATACACGGGGATGGTCCCGCTGTTCTTCTTGGCACAGCGCGAGTTGCTGGACGGACTGTTTCGAAGCTTCCTTCTCGCCTTTGTCCTGATCGCCGTGTTGATGATTGTGGTGCTGCGCAGCGCGGGCGGTGGTCTGCTGGCGATGCTTCCCAGTCTGTTCCCGGCGGCGGTGGTGTTCGGGTTCATGGGCCATTTCGACTGGAAAGTTGATATCGGCTCGATGCTTACGGCCAGTGCGGCGATGGGGATCGCCGTGGATGATACGGTCCATTTTCTGACGTGGTTTCGCCGCGGGTTGGATCAAGCCATGTCCCGGCACGATGCCGTTCTGTACGGTTGGCGGCGGTGCAGCGGAGCCATGTTGCAAACGACAGCGATCGGCGGATTGGGCCTGGCGGTGTATGCCACCAGTTCGTTCCAGCCGATTGCCCAGTTTGGCCTGCTGATCTTCGTGCTCCTAGTCCTCGCGCTGGTGGGCGACCTGGTGTTCTTGCCGGCGCTGCTCGCCAGCCCCGCGGGAAGGTTGTTCCAAGCACGTTCGACCCGATCCTCGTAATGTCCGTCATTTCGTCGCACCACCGCGACGTGATGGACGCGAATTCGGCCGCGATCGTCCTCTGGGCCTACTCGCTGCGCATCGACATGCGGCGTTCTTCACCTCCGGCACATGTTTTGCAGGCTACGCGATCACTGGGCGAGCGGTTTTCGACGAGGCGGGAGCAAGACTTTCCCCGAATCGTGTTCGCGGCCCATCCCAAACAGTGCGAGAAACTGAGTAAACGAGAAGGAGATCCCATGATAACGATGTTGCCTTCCCCGAGCGTGGAGGACCCGAAACCCGACCAGCCCCCGCCGGACATTCACCCTCCCGCGCGCCCCGTTCCAGGGACGCCGAAACCGGGCGACCCACCCGAAGGTCCGCCGCGGCCAGGCGATCCGCCGCCGCCCGGGCCCAAGCCTAATCCGCCCACGCCCATGCCGCCGAAAGGCTGAAGTGAATCAGGCCCACACGAGAGGAGAAGACCATGGGCGCTAAGCACGACAACCCGCGGGATTTCCTCTTGACGGCCGGGGTCGAATGGAACGAACACCGTCGAACGCATCCGACTTGGAATCCGGATTTATGGCCCCAGGGCGAGGAGAGACTCGGACGATGAGCACGCAGAACCTGCAAAGGATTTTCCGACCGGCTGGCGTCGCCGTGATCGGCGCAAGCCAGCGGCACGGCAGCGTGGGAGACGCCGTGATGCGCAACCTGCTGGACGCGGACTTTCGCCGCACCGTCATTCCGGTGAATCCCAAGCATGAAGAGATCCACGGGTTGCGAGCCTATCAAGAGGTGGGACAGTTGAGCGAACCGGAAGGCCAAACGACGTATTGCTCCGTCTGCCACCAGCCGTTGATCACGCGCGTCAGCCACAGCATTGCCACCTGGAACCTGACCGACGGGGGGCGCTGCCCCCGTTGCTCCTCCTGTTGTGCCGGCGTCTTCGAGTCGCAACCGGGCGAGTGGGGCAACCGCCACCTGCCCGTACACATCGGCCAGCCTACTGGCGACTCGAAACGAGCCCGCTTTGCAAAGAGGACCTCATGATGGGCGATTCATTCCGGCGCTGGTCGGAGCAACTGGGTGTCGCCGATTGGCTTTTCGAACAGGGAGATCTATCACGCTGGGTGATCGCTGCGGGGCTGCTGGTGGTTCTGATCATCAGCCTGCGAGTCCTCCAGGCCATCCTTGGCATGCGTGCTCGGAAGCTCGCTGAAAAGCGACAACTCGACTATGCACACATCATGGCCGACCTGATCGAAGCGACAAAGTTCTTGTTCCTCGTGCTGATGTCGGCCTCCCTGTCCAGTCTTCTTCTGCCGCTTAGCGACGAGACACAGGCGATCATCCGAGCGACCACCATCATTGCCTTGCTGATCCAGGGTGCCGGGTTGGGAATCGGCGGCGTTGCCGTCGCACTGGCGGCGCAGAACATCCTGGGCGATCTGTTCGCCTCAGCGTCCATCGTCTTGGACAAGCCTTTCGTGATGGGCGATTTCGTCATCGTCGATGATTTGCTGGGGACGGTGGAGTGCGTTTTGATCGAGCGCATTTCGCGGAGCACGGAGATTTCTCCTTGAACTTCGAAGTTGTCTATTTCGTGCTCTCGCCCGACTTGGCACGAGAAATGCAGATGGTGTTCTTGACGTGTTGACAGCTTCTCATTGCACCAACAGGAAAGGAGAATCCCATGCGTTACGGGATGATGTGCACTTTGGCAGCAGCGGTCATGGTGGCCGCGACAGCCCGGCCAGCCAAAGCGGTCGAGCCGGGCTCGAGTTCCTCGGAAGTTACCAACGGCGGGTATGTTGAAAAGGATAGCATGGCCGTCCAGAAAGTGCAGCACGGGCGTACCCCCGTGAGGGTCACCCACCACTGCAGGCCACTTTTGCGAAGACACCATCATGTGCATGTGCCTGTGCCTGTGCACCGTTACGTCTACCGGACGCACTACCGGCACCACCAGTGCCGGCCTCAGTGTCGGCCTCAGTGCCGCATCCATCAGCGGCATCACCACCGCTGCCAATCGACTCGTGGGATCTTCATCCGCGGGCCGCGAGCTGTAGTTCGGCCTCGGGTGTGGTAGTGCCGCATTAGCGACCGGCAACGCGATCTCCGTGATTCAATCCTTGAAAGGGGCGACTTCCGCGAGAAGTCGCCCCTCGGCGACTAAAAAAAATCGCCACCATTCACGGCAGATCCGTTAAGAACTCGCGGATTCCCGTCAGCGCCA
>REEF01000850.1 GCA_007695205.1 Planctomycetaceae bacterium | reverse complement strand
GGGCGATTGCAGAGGCATTCGCGGCAGGCGCCGATCGCGTGATCGTTGTGGGTACCGATTGCCCCGGCATCACGTCGGCTTTGGCCGAGCAGGCTTTTGAACGCTTGGCCACAGCGGATCTGGTGGTCGGCCCAGCCACCGATGGCGGATACTACTTGCTCGGACTCACGCGGCCGATCTCCGAACTGTTCACCGGCATCGCCTGGGGCAAGGAGACCGTGCTTCGCGAGACCCAACAGCGTGCTGAACAACTGGGCCTGGCGGTTTGTCTCCTGACGCCGCTGTCCGATGTGGACCGCCCGGAAGATCTGCCGGTGTGGTACCTTGCGAAACATGCCTCACGGTCCGCATCGAGTGTGCCTCGAATTTCCGTCATCATTCCCGCGTTGAATGAAGCCAGCCACTTAACGGACACTCTGTCGGCCCTGAAGAACGCTCGAAATGTCGAGACAATTGTCGTCGACGGCGGCAGTTGCGACGGGACAGATTCTTTGGCCGTCGATCAAGGTGCGTTGCTGATTCGCTCGGCCGCGGGACGCGCCCGCCAGATGAATGACGGCGCGCAGACTGCCACCGGGGACATCCTGCTGTTCCTGCATGCCGACACGCGACTGCCGGACCGTTTCGACGAACAAGTGCGCGAGCTACTGGCTCGGCCGACCGTTGCCGGCGGCGCTTTCCGTCTGCGCATCGACGGGGATCGCCGCGCATTCCGCTTGATCGAGTGGATGGTGAATCTGCGGTCGCGGTGGCTGCACATGCCCTACGGCGACCAAGCCATTTTTCTCCGGTCAGACATGTTCCGCCGGTTGGGCGGGTTTCCCGAACTGCCGATCATGGAAGACTTCGAATTCATCCGCCGGCTACGTCAACATGGTACGATCACCATCGCGCCCGCGTCGGTCACCACCTCATCGCGACGTTGGGAAAAGCTGGGTCCCTGGAAAACCACCTGGATCAACCAGCGAATCATCCTGGGCTACTACCTCGGAATCTCACCTGATACGTTGGCGAAATGGTACCTCGTCCATCGTTCAAGCCTCGATCCCAGGACGCCATCGCAAGGATCCGATCGGTGAGTTGCCTGGTTGCAGCGGGTGAAATGCCAGGTAGACTGGAAGTGATGAACAGGTGGACTTGCAAGGAGAACAATGATGTTGCAGAAAACGGTGTTAGCGATCGGTTTCGCACTTTGCTCAGGCTGGTTGATCCAGCTTCACGCGGAAGATTGGCCGATGTGGGGCGGCGATGCGGGGCGACAAGCTCGGCTGTCCACGGAATTGCCTGAAACACTGCATCTGCACTGGGTCCGGCAACTACCCACGCCGCGCCCTGCATGGCGGCCTCAAGGCGACGATGGCGACAAGCTCGAATTCGATCGTTCGTATTCGCCCATCGTGTGGGGTGACAAGCTCTTCGTGGCGTCGATGGTCTCGGATCGCTTGACGGCCTATGACCTGGACAGCGGCGACGAGCTTTGGCGGTACTATACGGATGGACCGTTGCGATTGGCACCAGTCGCCGCCGACGGCCGCGTCTACTGCGTTTCGGACGACGGTCACTTGTACTGCCTGGATGCGGAAACGGGCCAGTTGCAATGGCGTTTTCTCGCGGCGCCTGCCCCGCAACGGGTGCTGGGCAACGAACGAATCATCAGCATGTGGCCGGCCCGCGGTGGACCGGTGATCGTAGATGGCATCGTGTACTTCGGCGCCGGGATCTGGCCGATGCACGGAACGTTCCTGTACGCGTTGCAAGCCGACACGGGACAAGTGGTTTGGGCGAATACGGGCGATGGGGCCAAGTGGACAGCTCAACCGCACGGCGGGGCGTATGCGTTCGCCGCGTTGGCACCGCAGGGATACTTGGCGGCCAGCGATGACCGGCTGGTCGTCTCGGGAGGGCGAACGCCACCGGTGCTGGTGGATCGGCACACGGGGGATCTGATCCACATGAACATGCGTGCCAAGCCGCAGGGCGGGTACCAGGTCAGGACCGATGGCCAATTCTACTTCAATCATGGCCAGAAGTATCGATTGAGCGACGGGGGTGCGGAAGGCAGCGGACATCTGGAGGATCCGGAACTGGCAAGTCGAGCCGCCCAGTTGCAGGACCAGTTGGACGGTCCGGTTTATTCGATCTTGGCGGCACACAACCGTTTGATCCTGACCACCGACTCGGGAGCCATGTATTGCTTCGGCGCAGCGATCGATGGCCCGCCAACCCGGCATGCAGAGACATCGGAAGAGGAAACGACGGAATCGCTGGAGCCGGAAGACCGGCAAGCGGCGGAGCAGGCTGCGGCGATCATCGCCGAGACCGGAGTGGGCGACGGTTACGCGCTGTTTGTCGGCGTCGGGGACGGTCGATTGATGGAACAGCTTGCGAGACAGACCGATCTGAAGCTGATCGGGATCGATACGCAGCCGTCGAAGATCCAGCAGTTGCGGCGCCAGTGGGACGATGCCGGTCTGTATGGGACGCGAATCGCTCTGCTGCCCCACGAGCCCGGGCGTTTGTCGGCCCAGTACCCTCGTTACATCTCGTCTTTGATCGTGGTCCAGGATCCGGCCGTGCTGGAGGGGGGGGCCGACGACGGCTCGGTAACCGACTGGCAGACCCTCTTGGCCGAACTGTACGACATGCTGCGACCGTTCGGTGGCCAAGCGATCTTGAACTTGGGCGAAGAAGCGATGAAAGGCAGCGACCTGCAGGATGCGTTGGCGCAGTTTTCACCGTCTAATGGACGCATCATCCCGGACGCGGATCGTTTGGTGCTGGCTCGGGACGGCGCCATCCCCAACACCGACGATTGGACGCACCAATACTCGGATTCGGCCAACACGGTCTTTTCCAACGACGATGCCGTGCGGCTGCCGTTGGGGATTCTCTGGTTCGGTGGCCCCAGCAATGACGACATCCTGCCTCGACACGGCCACGGTCCCATCCCGCAAGTGGCCGCGGGGCGTGTGATCCTGCCCGGTGTCGACACGATCACCGCCCGCGACGTCTACACCGGCCGCCAACTTTGGCAGGCATCCTTTCCGGGACTGGGACATCCCTTTACGGACCTGGAATACGAGGAACTGTACCGTCAAGGTCGCAGCGTGTTCATGCACACCCGCGATGGGCTGGGCGCCAACTACATCGGCAGCCCCTACGTCTCGTTGCCTGACGCCATCTACGTACGCTATCGCACGCGGGTCCATCGCCTGGATCCGCAAACCGGTCAGACGGTCGCCGAATTCCTGCTGCCCGTCCCAGAGGACGATCGCGATCGGGCCGATTGGGGACACATCAGCGTGTGGGAGAATCTGCTGATCACCACGGTCGAGCCTCATGTCTTCGAGGACAACGGGCCGGGGCGCCACTTCCAGCGGATGGCGGACATCAAAGGCCGGGACTGGAACGCCACGTCCAGCCGCCGTTTGGTCGTCATGGACCGGCACTCGGGCGATATCTTGTGGACCCGCGAGGCCGAGATCGGCTTTCGACACAACACCGTCGTGACTGCTGCGGGCCAGCTATTTCTGATCGATGGCCTGTCCGACCAGGCCAGCGCGACGCTGGAGCGACGCGGGCAGCAACCACGTCATCCCACGATACTAGCGCTGGACGCCGCGACGGGGGAAACTCGATGGCAAAACAGCGAAGGCGTCTTCGGCACGTGGCTGGGTTACAGCGAAGATCACGATGTGCTGGTTCAAGCCGGTCGTCGCGGCGGTCTGCGAGACTTGCCGGACGAGCCCAACAGCCGCATCATCGCACTGCGCGGCGGCACGGGCCAGGTGCTCTGGCAACGGGCGGTGCGGTACTGGGGGGCGTTGGCCCTGCATGACCGCACGATCATCCTGGCCATCGCCGGACGAAGCGGAACCAATCAGGGCTTGGACCTGTTGACGGGTGAAGACCGAATGCGACAGCATCCGTTGACCGAACAACAGACGACGTGGTCTTACTGGCGCACGTACGGCTGCAACACGATCAACGCCAGCCGCAACCTGCTGCTGTTCCGTTCGGGAGCGGCAGGCTTTGCCGATCTGCAATCCGATGGAGGCACCGGCAGCTTCGGCGGTTTCCGCTCGGGATGCACCAACAACCTGATCCCCGCCAACGGTGTCGTGAATGCGCCCGACTATACCCGCACCTGCACGTGCTCGTATCACCAGCAGACATCGCTGGCCCTGGTCCACATGCCCGACATGGATCTGTGGACCGTCCATCCTGAAGGCCTGGGAGATGGTCAGATCGCTCGCATGGGCATCAACCTGGGGGCGCCCGGGAACCGGCGCTCGGCAGACGGTACGCTGTGGGTCGAGTACCCACCGGGCGGCGCACCGGGACCCGAGCTGGATCTTCAGGTCCAGCCGGAACGTGTGGAGTGGTACCGCAAGCACACGCTGCTGGTCGATGGTTCCAAAGGATATGGCTGGGTCGCTGCGTCCGGCGGGGAAGGGGTGCGTTCGCTGCGCATCGGCAACCTGCAACCCTCTCGATATCAGGTGCGTCTGCATTTCTGCGAACCGCACCTGGAAGCCACAGGAAAGCGAGTCTTCGACGTGTCGCTGCAGGACGCGATACTGGCTGAGCGTCTGGACATCGTCGGTCGTTCGGGAGGCCCAAATCGTGGGATCGTCTTGGACGGCCAGGCCGATGTGGATCAGGACGGCCGGCTGGTGGTCGAGCTGAATCCGACGGAAGACTCAGCGCTGCCGCCCGTGATCAGCGGCATCGAGCTGGTCGCGATCTCGCCCGCCGTGACCACCTTGACCCCGACTGCCATCACTCGGGATTCCGCGACGTTGCAAGCGGAACTGGTCCGATTCGATCATGCGACGTCCACCGAGGCGTTTTTCCGCTGGCGTCCGGTTGGCAGCGATACCTGGCAGACCACACCCGTGCGGACCGAGTCTGGCAGCGGTCGTCTTTCCGAGACGCTGGAGGGACTGCAATACCTGCAGCGTTACGAGGTCCAGGCAGCCGCGCGAGTCGACGGGCAAGAGATCGCCGGTATGCTCCGCTCGTTGGTACCCAGCGATATGTACGCGTTGGCCGTCGACGACCACCATGTTCGAGTGCCGCATCATGCCGCGTTGAACCCGGGTTCGGACAGTTTTACGATCGAAGCCTGGGTCAAACTGGAATCGGCCAGCGACGCTGGTAACGCGTGGGATCTGATCGTGGCCAAACGTTCGCCCAACGGCTATTATCTGGGCATGCGACGCGGCCACGGTTGGAACTTCATGTTGCGCGACGATCAAGGAGAGCGGACCGATACGCAGTCGCATCGTCCGATCGCCGAGATCTATGATCGTTGGGTTTTCGTCCAGGCCGTGATCGATCGGCCCAACGAGCGGCAGATCCTCCGCGTCTATGATCCGCAAGAGGGCCGATGGCACGAGGCGGCGGTGACCCCGCCTGGAAACATCGGCACCACCGATGATCTGTACTTCGGCAAAGATGTGGATGCCGGACAATTCGCCACGTGCGGGGACTTGGGTCCGATCCGATTCTGGCGCACGGCCAGAACACCTGAGGACGCCCAGGCTGATATGCACGATCGGCTGACCGGCCACGAAGACGATCTGGTCGGCTACTGGGCGATGCAAGAGGGCGATGGAAATCGACTGGGCGATCATACCGTAAACGCCAACCACGGCACCATCATCGGCGCACCGTGGACCAGCCGATTGCCCATCGAACCCGAACGGCCGTAAGGGGTCGGGAGTCGTTTTCGGAAAAAGGGTCTTTCAAGTGGCGAATCGCTGCCCGAAAACGACTCCCGACACGGATTGTAGCAGGCACACTCCGTGTGCCGTCCGCAGGTTACGGCACACGGAGTGTTTTGGACGCAGGTTACGGCACACGGAGTGTGCCTACTACTTTGGGCTATTCGGCGACTTGGATGGTCAGCGTCGAAACGTGCATGGTCCGCTCGAACGTGTCCCCGGGCCTCAGGTAGCTGAAGTCCGATTTGTCGTTTCGCGGTCCGTCGTAAGTCCCTGCGGTCTCGTCCGTGTACCGGGCGATGAACAGGTGCTGGCCGGCGACGATCAACGGAAAGGTCGCTTCCCCGGTTCGCGGGTCCGCCATCGCTTCGGTCGACCACTCCCAGTTCTGCACTCGCGGATCGTCCAGCGCCTGGCGACCGCCGGAGGTGGCCGCTTTGACCTGGACCTGACGGCCGCCAACCGGCTGGCCCTTGTGCAGGACTCGAACCGTCATCAGATCGCCAACTCGCGGTTGAGCGGCCGGAGCGACCGGCACCAGTTCCAAATCCAAGCCGATCGGGGCAGGCGCCGCTTGGGCGTCACCCGCCACGCGCGTGATTGTTTTGCCATACATCACGATGCGAGTATAGGCGGGAATCGAGTGCACGGGTCGATCGACGATACCCACCTGCAGTTCGGCGCCCAGCCCCAGGTACCCTGGAGTCTTCGGTGTGAACTTGGCGATAAAACCGTCCTCGGCCATGTCCAGTTCCAGCACTTCGCGTTCGTCGGCGGAATGAGCGAACGCCGTCAGCTTGCTCATCTGAGCCGCCAGGCGATCGCCGCTTTCTTTGTTGCCCGCATGGCCCCAGTACAGCCACACGTCCATTTCCTGTCCCACGGCGGCCGACACGTCTGCCTCGATCCAGACTTCATGACCGACGGCTGCCGGTGTGATGGTGAATGCAAAAAACGCGATGAGAATCGCAACCAAAGATAACCGACCACCTGCCATATTCTTGTAAATCATCTTGTTCCTCGCTTGGATGTTATGTTCGTCACTTGGGAAAAATCTACTTTTCTTTCCGGTACCGAAACGTCAAGAATTCGCCAACGTAAATCATGTACTCGAACGGCAGATCATCCTGCCCGACCTTTTCCAAAATGGTTCCGACCGTGGCCTGAATCACTTGCTCTCTGTCAGCATAGCCGGCGTATTTGACGACGGCCAGTGGAGTATCGGCTGGATAGTTGATCGCCAACTTGCGGACAAACTCTTCGAATTCCGTCCGCATCGTGAACAGCGCCATGGTGGTCCGGTGCGTTGACAGGCGTTCGATGGTATCCGTTTTGCCCTCCCAGTCAGCAGCGGTCAAGATGACGGAATTCGTGAAATCGCTGTTCGTGATCCCTCGCCGCAACGCCGCGTTTCCTGCGTTGAAAGCGCTGACCCCGGGCACGACCACCGGCTGCAAGTCCTTGAATTCCTCCATGGTCCAGGCCCACGGCCCGTAGATCAGCGGATCGCCGCTATCGACGATCGCTACCGTTTCTCCGTCCTCGATCGCCTGGCGGACCAGTGCGATAAACTCGTTTCGTCTGACGGCCAATTTCTCGGCTTCGACCCGTTGGGCTCCCTCCAGATCCTCAAGGTCCTGGCCGTAGAAGGGAAACAAACGCCAGTACCCGTGAATCACTTGTTTGTCCTGCATCAGCTCGGAAAACCGATCCTTCAAGCTTTCCATGCAAAAGATCACGTCGGCCCGCTTGATCGTTTCGATCGCTCGCAAGGTGATCAGATCGGGATCGCCTGGCCCGACACCTACCAGATACAACTGCGTGGGCGGCTGGGTGGCGACGGCCGGTTGAGCGACCGCTGCGATCAACACCAGGATGACAACGATCCAGGAATTCCTGGCAATTCTACGACTGGGATTCCAACGATTCATGAACGGACTGCTTTCTTAAAAAAGGGTTACTTACCAAGACGAAATCACTTCGCCGCCATCACGCGATCCCATCGCCCGCCACGTGTCCAAGTCGATCGTGTCCGACACGAAGTGAACCGAACCGTCGACGAAGCTGACATTGACGCCGCCGGGATGTCGGCTGCGCGCCATTTGCCACAGGGATCGCAAAGGCCCCCATTTGGAACAGTCTGGGATCGGCGAATTCGGTCCCCACCAGTGGTAGTAGGCCGTGTAGAGCACAAATCCGTCGAACCATCGCGCCGACCGGCTGGTCCGAGCGGCCACGGGCTCACCAAATCGCGTGCAGAATTCTTCCGTCAAGAACGGACCGCCTTGACTCGACTCGCCGACCACGACCAGTCCCCGGTTGCGTTGAGTCAGGATTTCACCCCCGCTGTACGAAAGGTTGGGATCCGACAACAGACTCTCGGAGAACGCGGCCGTGTGACTGGTCCCATCGGTGACATCGGCAAAGCGAATCGCTCGACGATTGTTAAACAATCCGTCGGTGTCCGAGACGGCGGTGCCTGTGGCCGTCGGCGCGCCGCGGCCCCAGCAGGCCATGTAGTTGGTGCCCGCATATTCCAGCTCGGCGTCCGGGACGAACTGTTTTCGTGCCAGGTCGCTGGGACAATAGAAGAAGGCAATCTCTTGCGTCAGTGCCTCGTGATTGTCCGGATGCACACCGGTCCCCGGCCCGTGAAAGACTCCAGTATGCCCATACAGGGGCACATCCAAGTTCAACGACTGGTACAAATTAAACTGTTCCATGTAGGGCGTCAGCATCGCCAGCGGGCCCCAGCGGTACTGCCAGGCTGGGATATGCTCATATCCAGGACAGGTTCTTGACGGCGAGCCCGTGGGAAAGCTCCGATGGCTGTCGTGAAAATTGTGCAAAGCTAACGTGATCTGCTTCAAGTTGTTCGTACAGCTCATCCGCCGAGCCGCTTCCCGAGCTGCCTGGACCGCGGGCAGTAACAAGGCGACCAGCACACCGATAATGGCGATCACGACCAATAACTCGATCAACGTGAATCCCCGCTTGTTCCTCATTCCCATCTCCCTGCGTTCGGACGGATTATTTTTTCGTAACACGTCATAATTTCGAAATATAAAGGAAAAGGGAAATTGGGAAAAGTCCGTGCATGGTAGCGAAAGAGAAATTTTTCGCGGCAAGACTTCGGTGCGATTGCGAAACGTATCGACAAGGAACCAGGCGGAAGATCGTTTTCCGCGCTTGCCAGCAGCAGACGGGTGCGTTAGGCTCTGTCAGAAAAGGGGGATTTCCTATCGGGCTTTTGCGATGGATTATTGGAAAGACAAGACGGTGGTGGTTACAGGGGGCTCCCAGGG
>REEF01000342.1 GCA_007695205.1 Planctomycetaceae bacterium | reverse complement strand
CAGCGTTCATCAGCGGTTCCTTTGCGATTCCTAGCGGTTTTCGACCGCCGCCGTAGCGTAACGCGAGCCGGGGACGGGAACGGCGGCATTGACGGAGCGGGCCAGTCGTTCCAGGTTGACCAGAACGATCTTTCTGCGCCCGACCCGCAGGTGCCTTTCGGCCTGGAGTTCGCCCAGGGCGATCGTGACGCTTTCCCGCGTGCTGCCGATCATATTCGCCAGATCCTGATGCGAGACGATGTGCCCAATGTTGGACATTCTGCTGTGCGCCAACTTGTGGCTGGGACTTGGTGATGCTAGGCTCCACGCTGGTGACGGTTCCAACGACGGATTCCCGCAAGGCGAACGAATCAGCGAGTCTCGAGCATGGGCGACCAAGACAAGCAACCGATCAGCGAACTAGATCCCTCCCAGTGGGTCGATCGCCATGGCGATGGCCTGTACCGCTACGCGATGGCTCGGCGGCGGGAGGCGACGCCGAGGCGGATCCGTCGGACGCGTTTTCTGATGGAAAAGGCAACTGGCGAACCGATGCAGCCATGTGCAACGTGCTGCCCGAAGCGTCGCTGGAACGACAGGAGTTTTGGGACGTCTTCCGCGCCTGCTTGGACGGGCTGCCGCAACGGCAAGCCGAAGCGTTCGCCTTGCGGGAAGTCGACGGCCTGGCCAGCCAGGAAATCTGTCAGGGATGGGGGATTTCTGCGTCAAACTTATGGGTGCTGCTGCACCGGGCGCGGCTTCGGTTGACGCGCTGCATGCAGTCGCATTGCGACCAAGAAATACCTGGCCGGGTGCTTACGATCTTTTCCAGTGGGGCGGCTGGTGATGGCCGGGCCGTTTCTCGACCACGGTGCGTGGTCATGCTTGGACTTGAGCCCAATCGCTGGCCGGGCGCTGGCTGGGGGATGCGATCGTTGCCGACTCGGTCTGGTCATGATCGCAGGGCGTGGTGTACTGGCACAATCGGGCGTCCGGGTTGTTCCGGACGGCCGAGTTGCGTTCATAGAAGGTCGGCGGTTCGTACGTCCAGCCGGCCTCGAGCTTCGTCTGCTCTTTGCGGATCTGGCGCAACAGCCAGCGGCCACCCAGCTCGCCATAGATCCTGGCTTTCCAGCCGAATTCCCGGCACAGCTCATCCAGCAGGCTGGACATCTTGGCTCGCAACGCAGGTTGGTGCCGGAAGTAGCCTCGGGAAGCGCCGACCAACGCAGCCAGGCTGTTGCTCAATTCGTGCGCTTCCCAGGCGTAGCGGCTGCGAATGCGCGGATCGGGGTGGTCTTTGTAACGCTGCCATCCGGCCAAGGTCGTCCGGACGATCCGCACCGTGCTAGGGCCATTCTGCCGGAAATCTTCATCAAACGCACGCACCATCAACTCGGACACCTGCTCGTCCGTCAAGTTGGAATGTCGGTAGTTCAGGATCGCTTGGCCGTGGATGTCCGCCGGATCGAACTCGCTCTCGTCCTTCATCCGCCCCTGCTGGGTCAGTTCCCGGTGCAACGGTGTACCCGGGATAGGCGTGTACAGCATGAATTGGTGAAAGTCGGTATCGTGCTGGACGGCGCGATCGATCACCTGATCGATATTCTCCGGAGTGTGTTCTTCCAAGCCGATGATGGTCGAACCCAGCACCCGGATACCATGCGACTGCAGCTCGCGAACCAGATCCAGGGTGTCGATGCCACGCAACTTGGTGTACTGGCTGTTCTCGCCTTCGATCCCCATCCAGACCCACGAGATCCCCAAGCCGACCAGTTGTTCGATCGTGTACGAGCGGAGCACGTTTGCCGAGCTGAACACGTACAGCGACCACGCCTTGTCATGCTCTTCCATCAGCTCCAATAACCGCAAGGCGCGGCGGCGATGCAGCAGGAAGTTCTCGTCCATCATGAAGAACGATCGCACCTTCATCTTCTGTTCCATCTCGACCATCATCTCGAACAATTCATCGCCCGTGTGATAAAAGTCGACGAATTTGCCCTTGCCGCCGAACATGGCGGACGTGGAACAGAAATTGCAGCCCAGCGGGCATCCGACCGACGGGATCACGGTTGCCGCGATGTCGCCCAGTTTGTCGGAGAGCGTGACGCCCGCGTTCCGAGCACCGTAGCCCGAGACGATCAGCGGGTGTCGGATCGGCCGATCGGCATCCTCGCCCAAAAACCGTCGCATCCACCGCACCCCTTCGCCCTTGACCACATGGTCGATATCGATGCGCTGCTGCAGATCGGGCACGTTGGCGATGTGCCCCCCCACCACAATCTTCGCTGAGGGTTGGTATTGGCGGATCAATCGGCTCATCTCGGCCACCTTGGCCTGATTCGGAACGATCGAGGTGATGCCGACCACGTCGTACTCATGCCGTTGAAGCTCATCGATAAACCGGTCTCGTGTGGGAAAATCCAGCACCGTGCAAGGAGCCTCGATATTCGCCTGGATCAGCATCAGGCCCCAACTGCGATGGAACATGCGCAGCGAAAAAGGACCTTGCGTGCGCGTCACTTGATTGTGGTATAACTCCATCGGATTCATGGCTCGCGATCCATACTGGTCATCGACGGCGTAGGGACCGAAGACGCTGGACAGCAAAATGCGTGGTTGCGAGCCGTCTGGGTATACCGAATGGGTCATCGAGGGGGTTTCTGCTGCTATGTCGAGGGCTCTGATCATGAGAAAGCTCCGAGTTGTGGTAAGCCTACGCTGGATGGTTGCGGACGGCCTTTGGAGAATCGTGTCTATCGATCGGATTATACGCAACGTCGTCTTTTGCCCAATTTTTGAAGCGTAGACAACACGTAAAACTTTGGTAATAGTTATTGGATGACGAACGGCTGTTCGCGAAAGCGTGAATAAACATGGCTTCCAGAAGTTTGGCAATCAGTTTGGCGATCATTATGATCACCGCTTTGGTGATCCTGACCGTTGGGTGGGTATTATTGACCATATCCGGGGCATCGCGGGCCGATCGTTTTGCAGGTCTTTTTTGGGGTTGGTTGACTGTCGGCACGCTGTTCATCGGAGTGTTGTTAGCAGGGGTGATTCTGTACCTGATCCTTTCGGTCAAGGCGATCAGCCTGACTCGTCAGCAATCGAACTTTATCGACGCGGTGACTCATGAGCTGAAGTCGCCCATCGCGTCGATGAAGCTGTACCTGCAGACGCTCGGACGCCGCCAGGTCAGCGACACGCAGCGAGCGGACTTTTATCAGTTCATGTTGGAAGATGTCGAGCGTTTGGACCATTTGATCAATCAGATCTTGGACGCGGGTCGCCTGGAATCGGGGCGTCTGCGAAGTGAAATCGAACCGATCGACATACCCAAACTACTGCGTGAGTGTGGCCAGACCGTCTGTGCCAGTTATCGGCTTCCGTTGGATTTGATTGAATTCGATCTACAGCCCTGTACCGTGTGGGCCTGCCCGACTCATCTAATGCTGGTCTTTCGCAATCTGTTGGATAACGCAGTGAAGTACGCGGGAGTCGACCCGAAAGTCGAAGTCACGTGTCATGAGGGCATGCATGGCAGGATCATCGTGCAGATTGCCGATAATGGGTGCGGGATCCCCCCGCGGTTGCGGCGGAAGGTATTTTCCCGTTTTGTACGGATGGGAGTGGAACTCGAGCGGGAGAAACCGGGGGCGGGCTTGGGATTGCACATCGCCAAGACGCTGGTCCAGCGCCAGCGGGGACGCATCCGCATCCTGGGCCGCGAACCATTGCCCGGCACGATATTCGAAGTGGAAATACCACGAGGTAACCCGCCGGCGACGCCTCCAACCAAACAGCAGACGCAAACGACAAAGGAGTAAATGCAGCATGGACGAACGACCTCGCGCACACATCCTGGTGGTCGAGGACGAACGGCATCTGGCGACCGGCATCCAATACAACTTGATCGCCGAGGGTTATCAGGTAACCACCGTTGGCGATGGCCCTTCGGCGCTGCGGATCCTGCAGGATGAAGCGGCTCCTATCGACCTGCTGGTGTTGGATCTGATGTTGCCGGGCATGAGTGGTTACGCGGTTTGCGAGAAAGTGCGAAGCAGCGACCGGAATCTACCCATTCTGATGCTCAGCGCCCGGACACTGGCCGAGGATCGCACTCGCGGTTTCGACGTCGGCGCCAACCAGTATCTGACCAAACCCTTCGATCTGGACGAATTTCTCAGCCGTATTAAGAACTTGCTGACGTTCCACTCGGGGCGCAGCGGTCCCACCACACCCCGTGTCGATACCTTCGAATTTGGCGAAAATCGGGTGGATTTCGAACAGTTCCAGGCGACCGTCCAAGGCCAAGCGGTCCGGATGACCCAACTGGAATTCACGTTGCTGCGATATTTCGTCGAAAACGAAGGCCGCGTCATCCCCCGCGCCGAATTACTGAAAGAAGTCTGGGGCATGCCTTGGTCCATCAACACGCGAGCCCCCGATCAATTCATCATGCGCTTGCGAAAAATCTTCGAACCCGAGCCGACCAACCCCAGATACTTTCTGACGATTCGCGATGCTGGGTACCGCTTCGTCGCTCGCCCCGAGTAATCGCTGGTACGGTGCCGCATTTTTCCGCCACACCCCGCTTTCCACTCGATGGTTTCCTCGCCTCGAGGGCCGGCGGCGTAAACTGTAACGATTATGTGGTTTACGTTCAATCGTTCCGTAGCGTAGGGGCCGCGCTGGTGCTTGCATTCTGCATCCGCGAGACTATGCTGATAGCTGGGTCCCGTTGCAGCCGTGTTCGGCAAGATCACATCGCGTTCCAGCACTGCCGATGAGTGAGATACTATTCCAATACCATAGGGTTCATCCAACCACCTGGGTGTATCTTTCGTCGCTGCTTATGATCGGCTTGTATTTCAAGTTCGGTCGGTTTTGGAGCGTTCGCAATTTGGATCTGGTCCTGTTGATCCTTCTTGCGCCAGGTCTATTGATGGCCCAATACGGTGGCGAGGTGGGTGTCAAGGCTCGACGAATGGCCGTTTTGGAAAACCAGCGGCGGGTGGATGACGCGCCAACTCAGGCCGAGCAAGCGGCGGCTAACGAAGGACAACCGCAGACGGACCGGGACGAACCGGAGCCGTCGGACGATCTGAGCTTACTGCTGGAGGCTGCAGGATTACCCGAGCACGAGCCGGATGGATCGGTGGAACAGATGGATCGGTCACCAGAGGATGACGATGAGACCGACGACATGGGCCAGCCACCCTTGCCCAAGAGTGCTGGGCGGCAGTTGTTGGAGCACAGCCGCCAGATCGAGCGGTTGGGCTACCTGTGGTTATTCGTGGTCGGAGCCTTGTTGCTGCTGCGTTTGCTTCTGGACACGACGATGGTTCGTCGCCCGCTGTTAGAGCCCAATTTGACCAGTGGCGGCTTGACGTTCATCGGCGTATCGCTGTTCGTTTTTTTGATGGCCAACGTGTGGGTCAGCGAGCCGCTGGCTTTAGAACGTCTGGACGAAATCGCCCTGGAACAACTCGAAGACCCGGATAGTTTTGTCCAAAACAGCGGGAGCATCCTCCGACGCGGGCCGGGTTATGCGCTGCTGAATCTCATCCCCTCGATTCCTACCAACCCGTTGGTCCCGGAGGGAGCCGAGGCATATCAGCCGGGGCGACGGCTGATCGTAGCCAAGCTGATCGCCATCTTTTGCCATCTGGCCCTGATCCTGGGCATTGTAGGCATCGGTTACTGGCATTTCGGCAACATCAAGACGGGCATCGGTACGGCCACGTTGTGCCTGATGCTGCCGTACACGGCCCAGATGACGGGGCACATCGAACACGTGATCCCGGCGGGACTGCTGGTCTGGGCCGTGCTGTGCTATCGCCGCCCACTGACATCGGGAATGTTCATCGGATTAGCAACCAGTCTGGTCTATTATCCGATGTTCCTGTTACCGTTGTGGATCAGCTTTTACTGGCGCAAAGGCGCGTTGCGATTCGTCTCGGGCGTCGTGGCAACCTTGGTCGTGATGGCCATTTTGCTGTACTTCATTCCCGAAGCTTCTTACCTGCAGAATCTGCAGAAGATGTTCGGAATCTGGCTGCCGTACATGGATGATTTGGAAGGTATCTGGCGTCTGGGCTGGAACCCAATCTATCGCATCCCCGTTATCGCGGCTTTTGTCGCAATGAGCGGCACACTGGCAATCTGGCCGGCGCAAAAAAACCTGGGAACTTTGCTCAGTTGTTCCGCAGCCGTCATGGTGGCGACTCAGTTCTGGCACGGCTTCGGTGGCGGGATGTATATCGGCTGGTACCTGCCGTTGCTGCTGCTGACGATCTTCCGCCCCAATCTGGAGGATCGAGTCGCGCAATCGGTCCTGGGCGAAGGCTGGCTGCCGCGCCGGTTGGTCGGCGCGGCCAATGGGACAAATGAGTCCTGATGCCATTGCAAATCATCCAACGGACTTGATCGATTCGCCCAACTCTTTCATAATGATCTAAATATCCGCTCCACCAATATGAAAGGGTAGCGACCATGACCGACAAGACCGACCGTCGTTGTTTTCTCGTTCGCGGCGTCCTGGGGGCTGCCGGGGTCGGCGCAGCGTACAGCAGCATCGAAGAAAACATTTTGTCCGCCGCGATCCAAGACGGTCAGGCATCGGCCGCCAGCAAGCCGTTGACCGATATCAATCCGGGGGATCTGGAACGCGGCAAGATCGGTGATGTTTCGATCAGCCGGTTGTTCATCGGCGGGAACCTGATCGGCGGCTGGGCTCATGCTCGCGATCTGATGTACGCTTCGACGCTGTTCAAGGCGTACAACACCGAAGCAAAGATCTTTGAGACGCTGGAATTGGCTCAGGCTTGCGGCATCGATACGATCCAACTGGATCCGGCCTGCTGGGACCCGATCATCAAATACAATACGAATCGTAGCGAGCCATTGAAAACGATGGTCTGCGTCCCGCTGATCGCCGACAAGACGCGCATGAACGACGCGATCAAACATCAGATCGATTTGGGGGCGACCCTGTTGTATTCCCACGGCGGATCGACCGATCGCCACATGATGGACGGCGGCAGCATCGATGTCATCGGCCAGATGGTCGATCTGATCAAGGCCCAGGGGGTACCGGCCGGAGTCGGCGGTCACTCGCTGAACATGCCGATCGCGTGCGAGCAGCACAAGCTGGACCCGGACTACTACGTCAAGACTTTTCATTCGGACCGTTACTGGTCGGCAACCGCCGAAGAGCATCGTGAGGAATACGATTGGATGCGAGCCAACGCCGGCGACCGCAACAAGAACAACGATGCCATGTGGTGCAATGACCCCGAGGAGACCGCAGCGTTCATGGAAAAGGTGAAAAAACCATGGGTCGCCTTCAAAGTCTTGGCGGCGGGCGCTATCGCCCCGCGACATGCCTTCCCGCACGCCTTCCGCAACGGCGCCGATTTTGTCATCGCCGGCATGTTCGATTTCCAAATCGAGATGAACGTCAAGATCGCGATCGACGCGTTGCGACGCACTCAGCAGCGTCCACGCCCCTGGTGTGCCTAACATCGCCTTGGGGTCAGGTCTTGACTTATAACTTATCGCCTCTCTTTCTTCCATCACAGACTTCAAACGCCCGATAAGTTATAAGTCAAGACCTGACCCCAACTCCACAGGACAACTTCCCATGATCGATTCTCTCCTGAGTCTCCGACGCTTCCTCTGGGTCTTTTGCCTGACGGTGTGGCTGTCGGCCACTTGGCGACCGGCCGATTCGTTCGCTGACGATGGACAATCGCCTCGGCCGAATATCCTGTTGGTGATGACCGACGACCAGGGCTATTGGGATACGGGAGCGACGGGCAACCCGCATATCGATACGCCGCACATGGATCGCTTGGCCGCCGAAGGCACCCAGTTCCGACGCTACTACGCCGCGCCCGTCTGCGCGCCAACCCGCGCGGGCATGATGACCGGCCGCTACGCGCTGCGCACGGGGCTGTACAACACGCGTTTCGGCGGCGATTCGATGGGAAAATCGGAAATCACCGTGGCCCAATTGCTGCAGCAGGCCGGCTACCGCACCGGGTTGTTCGGCAAGTGGCACTTGGGCATGTATCCCGGTTATCAACCGCAAGAGCGTGGTTTCGACGAATTCTTCGGACATTACCACGGCCATATCGAACGCTACGAATTTCCCGACCAGTTGTACCATAACGGCAAATCGGTCCAGGCGCGTGGCTACGTCACCGATCTGTTCACCGACGCGGCGATCGACTTCATCGAAGACACGGTAGCCACCGATGCAAATCGTCCGTTTTTCTGTGCGCTGATGTACAACGCGCCGCATTCCCCATTTCTGCTGGACACTTCTCATTCCATGCAACCCGAGGGAGACAAGCTGCTGGAGAAATATCTGGAGCGCGGACTGCCTCTGCGCGAAGCACGCATCTACGGGATGATCGAGCGGATCGACCAGAACCTGGGCCGCGTGCTGGCTGAACTGGAACAACAAGGTCTGGCAGAGAATACGCTGGTCATCTTTACTGGCGACAACGGAGGCGTCAGCCGTTTCTGGAAAGGCGGAATGAACGGCGCGAAATCCAGCGTCTATGAAGGCGGGGTCCGCGCACCGTTTTTCACCCGCTGGCCCGGTGTGATCCCTGCCGGCTGCTTGGTTGAAGCGCAAGTGTCCCACGTCGATCTGTTGCCCACCTTCTGCGAACTGGCCGGCATCGATCCACCAAACGATCGGGTTCTGGACGGCCGCAGCTTGGTCGCGTTGCTGCGCGCAGGTCAAGGCTCCGAACACCAGCCGTATGTCTACCACACCTGGGACCGCTTCTTCCCGAACCCGGACCGGCGCTGGGGCATCAGCGACCAACGTTGGAAGCTGGTCGGCATGTTCGGCGCGAATGCCGAACCGGATCCGGCCAGGTGGCGCTTGTTCGATCTGGAGAACGATCCTGGCGAGTCCCAAAACGTGGCGAAGCAACATCCGGACATTGTGGCTCGGCTGAGGGCCGAGTTTGTCCGATGGTTCGATGATGTGACCGACGGAATTGTCTACCAGCCCATCTCGATCCCCGTCGGACATCCG
>REEF01000327.1 GCA_007695205.1 Planctomycetaceae bacterium | reverse complement strand
CCGAAAACGACTCCCGACCCCCTACGTTTCGCGACCAACCTCGTTTTGCGACACCCATTGTCGGTGCAGCGTAACTGCCCCCGAAGTTGAACGACACACCTTGGAGGAAATACACAATGAGCGACCAACGTCCGACGTTAGATGCACTGATCGACCGGATCGACGAGGCGATTCGCGAACGGATTCTCGAGACGGAGGAATTCGATAGTCTCGGCAATCCGGTCGCGGCCATCCCCGCTTCGGATAAGCACGGTCTGGCGATAAAGACCGGCACCCAGATCCAGGACGTGGAACAGCGTCTGAACGTAATCTGCGAGGAGGTCGTAGAAGAAGAACGTTTCGAAGCGGTGCCGCGCTATCGCTTGCGTGGTCAAGCGGTACCCCCGCCGGACGAGCACCGGTCGGACTCGGAGTCTGTTTCGTAGTCGTGACGTGCGACTCGTAACCCAAACTCATTGCAAGGAGCCTTGACTGATGACCCAATCCATCGTTTGCAAAATCCGACCCGTCACATGGAAAATCTGCGTTCAATGCGAGCAGTCGGCTCAGCACGTGCGCAGCGTGCTGGAACGTCACGGCTTTGACAGCACAAGCCTTGTGCGGGAACCGGATCTGCACGATCCGGGAACCTTTTCCTTCATCGCAACCCCGCCGAAAGAAAGCTCGCTGAATTCTGAAGAGTTGATCGCCTTGCTGCGGCAGGATTCCACCATCGACGTAGCGTTCGCCGACTGAGGTCAAGGGGAGGGGCGGGAGCTTAACCCCAACGTTGCATAAAGTTCCCTCGTAGGACCGATTGGCAATCCGTCCTACCTTTTATGCAACCATGGGGTTAGCGCCGGAGGATGCTTTTCTCGATCTCGACCACCACGAATACCGTCAATCCGACTGCCAGGCAGTACAGCCAGGACATGGCTTCCAAGGGCTCGGTACCGAACAGTTGGTTCATGAACGGTACATAGGTGAACAGCAGTTGCAGGCCGATGGCGATCACGATCATCAGCAGCACGACCCGGTTGCCGAACAGGCCTTGGAGCGTGTACGAGGGTGCGCGAAAGAACCGGGTGTTCAGCAGGTAGGCGATCTGGCCGATCACCAGCGCATTGACGGCCAGTGTCCGGGCGAAGGCCAGCGAAGTTGGATCGCGCATCTGCTCGCGCAGGAACAGCAATCCGGTGCCCAGCAGCAGCAGCAGGCCGACGAAGCCGATACGCCAGATCATGAACCCGGTCAGCAGCGGTTCGTCGGTGCTCCGTGGCTTGCGACGCATGAGGTCGCCCTCGGCGTGCTCCCAGGCGAACGCGATGCCAAGCGTGACGGCCGATACCATGTTGACCCACAGGATCTGCACGGGGCTGATCGGCAGGGCCATGCCGGCCAGAACGGCAATGACGATCACCGAAGCTTGGGCCGCGTTGGTCGGCAGCAGAAAAAGGATCGCTTTCCGCAGGTTGTCGTAGACCCGTCGGCCTTCCTCCACCGCCCGTTCAATCGAGGCGAAATTGTCGTCGGCCAGGACCATCGCCGAGGCTTCCCGGGCGGCATCCGTGCCTTTCTTGCCCATGGCGATCCCGATGTCGGCTCGTTTCAAAGCGGGCGCATCGTTGACTCCGTCCCCGGTCATCGCCGTGACCTCGCTTTCTGCTTGAAGGCATTTCACCAAGCGCAGCTTGTGTTCGGGGCTCAGGCGTGCAAAGACATCGGTCTCCAAGGCGTGGCGGCGCAATTCGTCCTCGTCCATCTCTTCCAGGTCCCGGCCGGTCAAGGATTCGTCGGGATTCTTCAGTCCCAGGTCAGCGGCGATCGCCTGTGCTGTCAGTGAATGATCGCCCGTCATCATTTTGACTCGGATACCCGCCTGCTGGCACGCGGCCACGGCTTCGATCGCTTCTTCCCGCGGTGGATCGATCAGCCCGAACAGGCCGAGCAGCACCAGGTCTCCTTCGAGATCTCGTTCGTCCAGTTCGCCAATTTCTCCATCGACTTCCATGCGCGCCACCGCCAGCACTCGCTGTCCCCGTTGTGCGATCTCATCCACGTATTGCCGCCAACGGTCGGCATCCAGATCACCGACCTGGTCACCATGCTGCTGGCTACCACACATCTCGAGGATGCGTTCCGGCGCTCCCTTCACGTAAATGCAGTGCTTGCCGTTTGGCCCATCGTGAAGAGTCGCCATGTAGCGGCGCTCGGAAGCAAAGGGAATGACGTCCAACCGCGGGCGCTGTTCGTTTTCGTGGGCGGGGTCACGTTCGGCCCTATGCGCCAGAACGATCAGCGCCACCTCGGTGGGATCGCCTTCCGGTTTCCAGCGGTCATCGTCCTGATGGATCCGAGCGTCGTTGCACAAAGCGGCGGCTCGCACCATTTCCAATGCGGCTGGATGCTCTTCCAACTGGATCTCCCGGTCGTCGCTCAGAAGACGGCCATCGGGTTCGTAGCCCACGCCCTCGACTTGGATATCCTCAGTTGCCGTGCGCAGGGTCTTGACGGACATTTCATTCTTGGTCAGCGTCCCGGTCTTGTCCGAGCAGATGATGGTGACCGCGCCCAGCGTCTCGACCGCCGGCAGGCGGCGGATGATCGCCTTGCGCCGCGCCATACGTTCGACGCCGATCGCCAGCGTAACGGTCATGACCGCTGGCAGGCCTTCGGGAATCGCCGCCACGGCGATGCTGATCGCTGCAAAGAACATCTCGTCCCACTCTCGTGACCAGATGAGCACCCCGAACGCAAACGTCGCCGCAGCGACGGCCAGGATCACTCCGCTCAGCACCTGGGAAAACGTGTCCAATCGCTGCATCAGCGGCGTCTTGACCGATTCAATGCCGGACAGCATTCCGCTGATGCGTCCGATCTCGGTGCCGTCACCGATGGCGACGACCACCCCCTTGCCCCGCCCGGCCGTCACCACGGTGCCGGAGAAGACCATGCTGGTGCGATCGCCCAGTTGAGCATCCTCATCAACCGGTTCGGTAGACTTCGCGACCGCCGTCGATTCGCCGGTGAGTGCCGCCTCCTGGCTCTGCAAATTCTTGCTGTGGATCACCCGAATATCGGCTGGGACGCCCTCGCCCGCATCCAGGGTGACAACATCGCCGGGGACGAGTTCCTCGGCGGGGATTTTGCGCCGTTTTCCGCCGCGTAGCACCCGGGCTTTGGACGAGAGCATACCCTGTACCGCCTGCAATGCACGTTCGGCGCGGCCCTCCTGGATGAAGCCGATGATCGCAATGATCAGGACAACGCCAAAAATAACTCCGCCATCCAACCATTCGCCTAAGGCAGAAGCCAGAGCACCGGCAACCAGCAACACGTAGATGAACAAGTTGTTGAACTGGTTGAGAAAACGCATCAACGTGGTGCGTTCGGACTGAGGCGTGAGCCGATTCGCACCGAAACGCTGCTGGCGTTCCTGGACATCTTCGTCGCTCAACCCCGTCTCGAGATCCATGTCCAGTGCTGACGCTAATTTGTCGGTCGGCATGGCATGCCAGATGTGCTGCTCACGGTCTGCAGGTTCACGGTCTGCACGATCGCGGGTGGCAGCTTCGTTCATCGGAACTTCCTTTCCAGTTTTCCAGGATCCGCATGTTGGCCGTGCTCTGGGGGCCGCAGATCAGTTGTCCGCAATTTACTTCGACCGTGCAAACACCGTGCCAACCCAAAGGCTTGATTCCAGTGGCGTTGCGAAGACGTGCGGACCAGCAGCGACGTTGTTTTCCGTAGTTGGCACCTTATTTGCAACACGGAAAGTAGGAACCACGGCAGGGAACACAAAAGGAGCAAGACCGACATGGCTGAGACCACGAAATACATTCGATGGCTGGATGAATTGACCAATGAGGACGTGCCGATCGTCGGTGGCAAGAACGCATCCTTGGGCGAAATGATTCAGTCGCTGCAACAAGAGGGTGTCCATGTGCCGGGCGGATTCGCCACGACCGCCGATGCCTATCGCCAGTTTCTTACGGCCAACGAGCTGGACGAAGGCTTGAAAGACGAACTGGACAAGCTCAAGAATGACAAACAATCGCTCGACAAGACGGGCAAGGCGATCCGCAAGATGATCCGTCAAGGCGAGTTCCCGGACGATCTGGCGGATGCCGTCCGTGCAGCCTATCGCGAGATGTCCGAACGTTATGAAATCGAGGAGGTTGCTGTTGCCGTTCGCAGCAGTGCGACGGCGGAGGATCTGCCGGAGGCCAGCTTTGCCGGACAGCAGGAGACCTACCTGAACGTCACAGGCGAAGCCGATCTGCTGGATGCGTGCCGCAAATGCTACGCGTCGCTGTTTACTGATCGAGCGATCGCTTATCGCGAGGAACACGGATTTGACCATCTGGACGTCGCGCTGTCGATCGGCGTACAGAAGATGGTGCGGGCGGATAAGGCCGGTTCGGGGGTCATGTTTTCGATCGACACGGAAACGGGTTTCCCCGACGTGGTGGTGATCAGCGCCACCTGGGGCTTGGGTGAAAACGTCGTCCAAGGGACCGTCAACCCCGATGAGTACCGCGTATTCAAACCCTTGCTGCAAGACGAGCGGTTGACGCCGATCATTGAAAAGTCGCTGGGTGACAAGGAAAAGACCATGGTCTATGCGACGGGCGGCAACAAGACAGTGAAGAACATCGATACGCCCAAAAAGAAGCGTCGTCAGTTTGTCCTTACCGATGACGAGATTTTGCAGTTGGCTCGTTGGGCCGTGGTCATCGAGCGTCACTATGACCAAGCCATGGATATGGAATGGGCCAAAGACGGTGAAAGCGGCGAACTGTTCATCGTCCAGGCTCGACCCGAAACCGTTCAGTCACGAAAAGAGGCCGCGTCGTTGAAGTCGTTTTCGCTGAAGCAGCGCGGCCAGCGGTTGGTCAGCGGATTGGCGATCGGACAAGCGATTGCCATCGGCAAAGTGTGTGTCTTGCGCAGCCCGGACGAAATCGACCAATTCCGTGACGACGCGGTGCTGGTCACCGAGATGACCGACCCGGACTGGGTACCGATCATGAAGCGAGCGGCAGCGATCGTGACCGATTTCGGAGGCCGCACCAGTCATGCTGCGATCGTCAGTCGCGAACTGGGATTGGCTGCGGTCGTCGGAACCAGCAACGCGACCGATGTGCTGGAGGATGACCAGGAGGTCACGGTCTGCTGCGCCGAAGGCGAAGAAGGCCACGTTTACGAAGGTGCGTTGGAGTTCGAGGAGCAAGAAGTCAACCTAAGTGGATTGCGCGAACCGCCGGTGCGTGTGATGATGAACATCGCCAGTCCCGGTGCGGCGCTTCGTTGGTGGCGGTTGCCGGCCCGGGGCATCGGGCTGGCACGGATGGAATTCATCATCAATGGCGCGATCAAGATCCATCCGCTGGCGCTGACGCGATTCGATCAGCTTGAAGACAGCAAGGCTCGTGAGGAAATCGAGCGTCTGACGCGCGGCTACGAAGATAAAACAGAGTATTTCGTCGACCACCTGGCACGGGGGATCGCCGCCATCGCCGCTTCGCAGTATCCCGAGCCGGCGGTTGTACGCATGAGCGATTTCAAGTCGAACGAGTACGCTGATTTGATCGGCGGCAGTCAGTTCGAACCGAAAGAAGAAAACCCGATGCTTGGTTTTCGCGGGGCGTCGCGCTATTACAGCGACGATTATCGCGACGGATTTGCCCTGGAGTGCCGCGCCATCAAAAAGGCTCGTCAACAGATCGGTTTGGACAACATCGTGATGATGATCCCGTTCGTCCGCTCGCCCGACGAGGCGGATCGTGTGGCCGAAGTGCTGGCGGAAAACGGCCTGAAACGCGGTGAAGACGGCCTGCAAGTGTTCATGATGTGCGAGATCCCATCGAACATCCTCCTCGCGGAACAGTTCGCCGAACGGTACGACGGGTTTTCGATCGGCAGCAACGATCTGACGCAATTGATCATGGGCGTCGATCGCGATTCGGAAAAACTGGAAGCCTTGTTCGACGAGCGAAATGAAGCCGTCAAAAAGGCCATCCGCGACGTGATCCAGCGAGCACACAGCAAAGATTGCAAGGTGGGCATCTGCGGCCAGGCGCCCAGCGACTATCCCGAATTCGCCCAGTTTCTGCTAGAATGCGGCATCGATTCAATGTCGCTGAATCCCGACAGCGTCATCAAGGTGATCGAACGTTTGACCCAGGAGTAGCACGCGGCCAAGTAGCTCATGGTGAAATCGGCGGAAGGGGTCGGACGTCTACGCAAAGTTCGCTACGGCAGATTGTCGCGGCGGCAAGACAGTTTGACGGCGTTGGTAGATCCGAAGTATCCTGTCTTGATGTGGCAGCGGTCGGTTTTTAAGTTGCAAGATAACGAATGTTATGGATTTCCTGCCAAGCGAAGTATCTCGAAAATCCGTCGTCCTTGCCTGTACCACGATCGCGGTGGGCTTGGTCGTGCTGTCGACGGTAACGCTGACCCTATTCCTCGCGGGCTTGCGTTCTGAGCAACACGATCGGTTGTTGGACGAGATCCAAGAGATGCGAACTCAAGCGGCTCGCACAGCGCGGCGCATTGAGCACATCCTGGAATCGCAAGGCTTGACGGATCTTGGCGATTTGGCGGACGCCGGCTTGCTGGACGCGGTCGACGAATGGGGCGGTGGCGATCCAGCTCGTCACGCCTATGCAGCCGTGGTGGACGCGCAGGGCATCCTGCAGTGGCATACGGATGCTCGACAACGGGGTAAACAGCTAAAACGCGACTGGTACGAAAGCATGGTACCCGACCTGGGGGTTGACGTCGTCCGGACCCAAGACGAGACGCTCGCTGCCGGTCGCTTGGTGTACGATCTGCGCGCTCCGATCACCAGGGACGGCAGGTACGCGGGTAGCTACCATATCGGACTTTCTCTGGAGGGGTTTGCAGAGCGGTGGATGCGTGAAAGAAGCCATTTTCTAAGCCGTCACGCTCCCTGGATCGCCATCATCATCCTGGTCATTGCGGCTGCCGTTTGGTCTTTGTACTTCCTGACCGTCCGCTTGCTGTCGCTGCAAGAAATGGTTACCCAGACGTATATGCGGGCCGCGGAAGAGCTTGGTCGCTTGGCCGCCGGTTTGGCCCACGAGATCCGCAATCCGCTCCATGCTTTGCGGCTGAATCTTCATGCGTTCCGACGCGTTCAACAGGATGCCCAAGCGTTGGAGCCTGCCGAAGTGACGCGGATGCTGGAACAATCGGTTGAGGAAATCGACCGCATCGATCGGCTGCTGGGCCAGTTGAGCCACTTTACCACCCCGGACGAACCGCGTGCCGAAGCATTCAATCTGAACGCGGAATTGGAAGGTATTGTCGATTTCATCAGTCAGGAACTCCGCCGCAGTAACGTCGAAGTCCAGCTTGATTTGCCGAAATCCCCGGCCAGTGTCCACATGGACCGTGCCCAACTGCGCCAAATCATGCTCAACTTGCTGCACAATGCTCGGGACTCGATGCCCGATGGCGGCCGGATCGACGTCCGTCTGGTGCGAAAAACCACCCAGGTAGAAATCCTCGTAGCGGATCAAGGGCGTGGGATCTCGGCCGCAGATCGCCCGCATGTGTTCGAACCGTTTTATTCCACCAGCGACGATGGTACAGGATTAGGCTTGGCGCTGGTCAAACGATTCGTCGAAGACGCGGGTGGGCAGATTCAATGCCATGCCAACACTCCACAGGGCACCCAGTTTCTGATACGATTAAGGGCAGCCTGAAGTTCCCCAACCCTTGGGAGTGCCCGAAGATGTGCGGCCGCAGCAAACCGAGAATCCTGGTTGTCGAAGTCAGGAGTTTATGTGGACATCATGAATCATCCATCCAAAACAGGCGACGCATTGCGCGATAGGCTGCTGTTCGCCCAGGAGTTTCTGCGTCATCCTTTTTCGGCGATGGATCAGGATTCCGCGTGCGCAATCATGGAAGCCATCGCTGCTTAATTGACGGTTGGCGGATGTTTTCTCGCCTACCAGGTCAGCACGCGTGTCGAACCGATGTCGAGCAAAACGACCGGACTGAATTCATGTCGGGTGACTATTTTGGAACTCGATATGCGGTACAATCAAGCGATGGCAATGACCCGACGCGTTCGAACACAACCCTCACTGGAAAAAGAAGGAGTACGATTCGATGATTACGTTGAACAAGATTCTCTATCCCACCGACTTTTCGCCGGCAGCCGAGCAGGCATTCGACGCAGCCCAGCGGCTGGCGCGTGACAGCCGTTCGTTGCTGCTGATCGTGCATGTCGCAGCACCAGCACAGGTTCCGACGCCGCCGGGGGCAGTGGTTCCTCCGCATGCGATGGCAAATGTAGCCCTTCCCGAAGATGCGGAGCGAACGATGGAACAGGTACGAGAGGAACTGGGCAAGATTGTTCCGGATGACGGTAACATTCGCTTCGAGCATCGGCTTTTGGTAGGGGTTCCAGCTTTGGAGATCCCCAGTCTGGCCGAGGAAGAGAAGGCGGATCTGATTATCATGGGAACACACGGGCGGACGGGACTCAAGCGGTTGCTGATGGGCAGCGTGGCCGAGGCGGTTGTGCGACGTGCCCCCTGTCCCGTATTGACCCTGCGGCAATCCGCTGCTGACGGAGACGATCAACCCGGTGACAGTGCGACAGGATGACGATAGGTGACGACAAAATGTCGCCGAGCTACCCTCGCGAGGAGAACTTCCATGTTTCTTGGCCACCTGCTGGTTGCTTTTCTCGTAGCCTTGTTTATGTCCCTGTTACTGATCCCGTTTAGAAGGCCGCGATCAGCGCAGGCCAGGGTGTCGACGGCGGTCGGGGTCCTGTTTCTCTTCTTCATTCTGTTTTTGGGGACCTGGGCCGGTGGGTTGTGGATCACGCCATTCGGCTCTCCTTGGCTGGGAGTGTATTGGCTGCCGTTTGTTGTGGCTGGGATATTTGTCGCGCTGCTGGTAGCAGCGACGGACCAGTCGTCGCGCCGGAGTGATGAGAGCGAGGAAGCCGATCCCGACCGCGTGGAACACGCTGCTTTGGCGACAGCTTTCGGGCTTTTGTTTTGGATCTTGATCATGGCG
>REEF01000226.1 GCA_007695205.1 Planctomycetaceae bacterium | reverse complement strand
TTCGGTGATGGATTCGGAGTTGTGTGGCCAGTTTTAAGATTTCGAAGAGCCAGCTTTCAGACACCGACAGCGTTCCCAGGTCCAGATGACGGTTCCAATGCCCAGACAGTGTTAACCACGACAATCGAGCGGCACCGCCCAACAACACCTGAAGTTGATGAGCTGGCAAGGTGCGGGTGGGCGCATAGCTTCCACGTGGCTCCCATCCGCTTGCCTGGGCTTCGAGTTCACCCCGTAGGTCTCCATCCACCGGTCTTCGCAGATCCGCAGGAAGATCAGCCGGTCGATGGTCTTCCGGACGGCGAAGTTCACATCGCGTTGTAAGATTGTAAGCCGCGTATGGGCAAGGCGGCGGGACAGCGGGGGCGCGGCCTGCAACAAACACACGATGAATCGTGAACTCCAACAAGGACGACTCTCGACACTTTCCACGGATTCCGCCAAGATAGTCAGGCTTGACGGAATGTAGCCACCCGCTTTATTTGCCGGCGATGATCAGGTCCAGACGGCGGTTTCGTTCTTCTAGCGACAGCCCGCCGCTGCCTTCGATGGTCATCCAACCGTTGTAGCCGATCTTGTCCAGTTCCTGACGCACCAAAGGCCAATCGACGTCGCCGTCCCGGATATCGACGAACTGGCCGCCACGCGGATGGTCTCGATCGATGGTGAAATCTTTGACGTGCACCTTGACGATCAATTTGCCCAGGGCGCGGATCCAGTCCTCGGGCATGGCGTATTTGACGTGATTGCCGATGTCGTAGTAGCACTGGACCCAGGGATTGTCGAACGAGGCGATGAAGTGGGCGAAGATGGCCGGTTGGACCCACAGGTTGTTCCAGACATTCTCCAGCCCGATGACCACCCCGGTCTCTTCCGCGACGGGGATCAGTTTTTGAACGGCTTTCCGCGAGGCGTCGGTGGCGTGGTTATGCGCTTCGATGTACTGCTGGTAGGGCGAGTTATCCCCTGGCACCACGCGGGTGATGTGTCCGGTCTTTTCGTCGAATTCGATATCGAATTCATGGGCCGCCGGTATGGGCATGCCGCCGATCCGGCAGGGGACCAACAGCAAGGCATCGGCCCCGTAACCCTGAGCGGCCCGCAAAGCGCGCTCGACGCTCGCGATGTCCTCGGCTACCGTGTCCGGGTCGTGGTTGAAGTTGGTCCAACCACGCAATACGCAGTGGATCGGCATCTCCAGTCGCTCGGCCATCTCTCGCGACTCGGCGGCTTCCCCCGGCGTCACGTCCCAGCGATTGGTTTCCATGCCTTCGAATCCGGCCGCTTTCCAACTGGTCAACGTCTCCTCGGTCGGCACGCCGATCAGGGCTTTTTTGAGCGTCGTCTTGAAGGGGGCCGCTGGTAGCCGATCGGCCATCAACAGGCCGATCCCTGCGGCCGTCGAAGCAGTCAGAAAATGACGTCGCGAAAGGTGGTGTCTCATTGCAAGCTCCCCAAAAAAGGCTCGAAGAAATAAAGCAAGTGGGTCATCGCCGTCTCTTGGTACAGCAGTATGACACAGCGGTCGAATCGGGTCAATCAACCCCAACGTTGCATAAAGTTTGCTCGTGGGACGGATTGCCAATCCGTCCTACTTTTTATGCAACCATGGGGTCAACCAATGCGGGGCTTGGCAGAGGTCATGATGGATCATCGTCCGGCGGCGTTTCGGGTTCCAACGTCCGGACCACGCGAAAACCCCGATAGTCGAAGCGAAATATGGGAGGCAACGCCAAACGGGCGGCACAGCGAAAACGATCCACTGGGCGGTCTCGCCAACAGCCGCCTCGCAACACTCGCGCCGTGGTCGAATCGGAACCTGTGGGATCTTCCGCAGGCGATCGAGCATACGTATCGACCGAATAACCGTCAGCACACCATTCCCAAACATTGCCCAGCATGTCGTAAAGACCCCAAGGGTTGGGCTTCTTGCGAGTCACGGGATGCGTTGTCCCCGCCGAATTGGCTCCATACCAGGCATGATCGCCCAATTCGGCAGGATCGTTTCCAAAGCTGTACCGGGTCGTGGTATCGGCTCGACACGCATATTCCCACTCGGCCTCGGTCGGCAGCCGATAGGTCTGGCCTTCCTGCTCGCTCAATCGTCGGCAAAACGCGATCGCATCCTGCCACGACACGCATTCCACCGGTCGTTGCGGGTCGTCACGGAAATGGCTGGGGTTTTCGCCGATGACCTGCTGGTACTGAGCCTGTGTGACGGGCGCCACGCTCAGATAAAAAGGCCGTGAAATCTGCACCTGATGCTGAGGTTGCTCGTCGAGCCTGGCGTCCGGGTCATCGTTCGGCGATCCCATCAGGAACTCGCCGGCCGGCAGCAGCACCAGTTTCATGCCGATCGGATGGCTGATTTCCTGCAGGGCGGTATGGGAGCGGGCGGCCGAGAAGCGGGAAACAATGCGCAACAACACCTGCTTCATCCGCCCCCGTTTATGCTCGACGCGGGCACCATGCTCGACGCGCGGTGATCGAGTTGCAGGCTTCGGCATCGGTCAATCCCCGGGGCTGGTCAGATGGCTTCGATGTGCAGGGCTCGTTTACGCCGTTCTTTGCGGCGGATATCGTCGATCATCGTGGCGACCTGGCGGACGTTCTCGACGCCGCGAATCCACAGTTCGGGATGCGTGCGGTCGGACGAGATGATCTTGATACTGCCCACGCCCAGCATGCGTTCGACGATCCGTTGTTCGAAGGTGACGTCGTCGATGTCGATCACCTCCATACGGTCGGTCACCCGTTTCAACAGCCCGGTTTCGTGGATCAACCGCTGGCTGGTCAGGTAGTATTTGACGGTCATCTTGCGCACGGCCAACTGCAAGGCGAAGCCGACCCACAAACCGAGCGTCACCGCCAGGTACCCGATCCACATGACCTGGTTGTCCCACTGCATCAGCCAGATCACGATCGGCAGGATCACCGTGACCGTACCCGCCAAGATCCATTTGCCGATCATCGCTCGCGAGGAAAACGTTCCCTGCCAAATGTCCTTTTCCGGCTCGTCTTCTGCTTGCCTCTTCTGATCGGCAGCTTGCTGGAAACGCTCTCGGGGGGATGGGCTGCCGGTCGGGTCGGTCGTCTGTGCGTCCTCGGGTGGATCTTTTTTGTCGTCCTGGGACGGATTGGTTTGCCAGCGATTGTTCGCATCGTCGCTCATCGGTTCGCCTTTCTCAGCTTGTCGGGAAATCATGACCTGGTCGGAAACGTCCATTCAAGTCTCCCAGTATACAGCTTTTTCTCGGCCTGCGTCATGTCGGGCAACTAGCCAGGCATGACGGATCTTGGATATACTGCAACAAGAGGAAACGCCCCGAACCCCCGGGCGACTGTGCCATGACGGGCGTCGTGTGGCCGCCCGTGGAGTGCCCCTAATATCGCTGGAAAAGGCTTTGCCCACCGATGAAATGTCCTTTCTGTGATGTCGATCGGGACAAAGTGGTCGATTCTCGCGGCAGCGAGGACGGCAGCGCCATCCGCCGTCGTCGCCTGTGCTTGAATTGCGATCGGCGATTCACGACGTACGAACGCTACGAGCGCACGATGCTGCAGGTGGTCAAGAAGAACAGCGTTCGCCAGCCCTTCGATCGAGACAAGATCCGCAGTGGCCTGGAGCGAGCTTGTTGGAAACGTCCGATCAGCGCCGATCAGATCGAAGCCATCGTGGTGGCCATCGAGATCGATGTCTACGACTCTTTTGATGCAGAAATCGACAGCCGGACGTTGGGCAAGATGGCCATGGATCATTTGCGATCCCTCGATCAGGTGGCGTTTGTGCGTTTCGCCAGCGTCTACCGGGAATTCAAGGATGTGCGGGATTTTGTTCAGGAGTTGCAACCGATGTTGCGTCAGCCATAACCGAACGGTTACGGCCCATCGATTTGGCCTGCCGCAACGCCTGGTCCGCCGCCTGGAAGACCTGCGAAGCATCCCGATCACGGCCGGGTTGCTCCAACGCGATGCCGCAACTGGCGGTTACGCGTGGCGAGATCTGTGAACAACAGGCGACACGCAGTTGTTCGACCTGCGCGGCAACCGTGGCCGCATCGTCGCCCGTGACCAGCAATCCGAATTCATCGCCGCCCAAACGGGCCGCGAACACTTCTCGGCTGACGCTATCAGCCAGTCGATCGGAAACCTCTCGCAGCACTCGGTCGCCAGTGACATGTCCGTCGTGTTCGTTGATGGCTTTGAAGTGATCCAGATCGATGACGGCCAGTCCCGAAATCCGCCGCGTGGTGGTGGGCGGCGGATCATCGGCAGCCTGATCGGCCGCTGGTAGGTTCCAATCGACCAGGCGATCTTCCCACGCGCGGCGGTTGGGCAAGCCCGTTAAAGCGTCGCGCAAGGCCAATTGGCTCATCAAACGCCTCGATTGACGCTCTCGGCGGCACTGTCGCCGCAGACGCACCACCTGGGTGAGCAGCAGGCATGCCAGTTGCAATTCACGTGGCGTCACATCGGTGGGCAGACGGACATCTGCCGTGCCCTCCTCGCCCACTCGGATCGTCCCGATTTCGCCGCGCGACCAGCGCAAGCAGGCGGCGGGACCGGGCAGCATGTCCTCGGTCACCTCTTGGTCCGTAACGATGACATCAAAGACCCCTTCCGCATCCATCGAATCCGGTCCCTGCCACAGACGCAAGCTGGTCCCGGTCAGCATCCGCGCCCAGACATGGACGTGATGCGAGTCGCTCAACAGCAAAATCTCAGGCGGTTTGGCCATGGGACCGATGCATTGCCTTTCGGCGAAGTGTCAGGAAGTTCGAACAGATGGAAGGCCGTTCCCAGCAGGCTGGCTCGACTTAGGCAACCCGCTGGGCGAGTGCTGCTTGCGGAACATGCGATGCTTGGTATACTCCAACCTAGCATGCTGCAGGGAGTTTCGTCACCCTGGCAATCCTTCGCTGGCCCGATCCAAGTCTGGTGCGTGATATGATGATGGAAATCCAGCCTGAGCCCTTTCTAACGTTCCCCGAATCGTGGCACCGTCACCATCTGCTGGATCTGGAAAGCCTGTCTGCGGACGAACTGATGACGATCCTCAATACGGCCGCTGCCTTCAAATCCGAGACTCAGGGATTTCGGCGCAAGTTGACCGCGTTGCAGGGAAAGACGTGTGCTAATCTGTTTTTTGAGAATTCGACGCGTACCCGGAACAGTTTCTCTCTGGCGGCCAGACGTTTGGGGGGTGACACGATCGAGTTTACCTCGGCGGGCAGCAGCATCGCCAAAGGCGAAACCTATATCGACACGGCGCGGAACATCGAGGCCATGACGGCCGATATCATGGTCGTACGTCACTCGACACCCGGCACACCGCTTCGATTATCCAAGCATGTCGATTGCTGCGTCATCAACGCGGGCGACGGGCCGCACGAGCACCCCACTCAGGGGCTGCTTGATATTATGACGATTTGGGAGCATCGAGGAAGCCTCGAGGGGCTGACGGTCGCTCTGGTCGGCGATATCGCTTACAGTCGCACGGCTCGTTCGAACATCTGGGGTCTGAAAAAACTGGGTGCCCATGTGATTGTCTGCGGGCCTGCCACCTTGGTGTCTCGATACTGGGAGGATTTTGGCGTCGAGGTGGTTTATTCTCTGGACAAGATCTTACCGCGTTGCGACGTTTTAAATCTGTTGCGGATTCAATTCGAGCGACAGCACACGCGTCCGTTCCCTTCGGTGCGCGAGTACGCATTGCTGTTCGCCATGAATCGAGAACGCTTGGCCCGCGCGAAAGAAGACATCCTGATCATGGCGCCAGGTCCGATCAATCGCGGCGTCGAGATCACCCCCGACGTGGCGGATGGCAAACACTCGGTCATCTTGGATCAGGTGACTAACGGAGTGGCTGTCCGCATGGCGGTGCTCTGGCTGGTATCCGGCGCCCGGGACCGGAAAGAAAGCAGCCGATGAACGGGACCGATCCTTTGCCGTCGAAGGCCCGTCTGTTGGATTATTTGCGACTGATGCGGGTTTCTAATGTCTTCACCGTCGTGGCCGATGTGTCGATGGGTTTTTTGCTGGTTCGGCCCGAGCTTGCTCCCGTTGGCGTGTTGGTGACGTTGATCGCTGCATCGATCTTGCTGTACTCGGCAGGCATGGTGTTCAACGACGTCTTTGACTTTCCACGAGATCGTCGCGAGCGACCGGAGCGGCCGATCCCGTCAGGAAGGATTTCTTTGAAGACGGCTCGACGACTGGGGCTGGCCCTGCTGCTGGCCGGATGGGTCGCCGGCTGGTCCGCCGGATTTCTTCCGGGAGCGGTCAGCGATTGGGGTTGGCGAGGCGGGGTGATCGCCACCTTGCTGGTGGTCATGATCCTGGCGTACAACCGCGTGCTGAAGCACACGCCGGCCGGTCCTTTGGCGATGGGATCCTGCCGATTCCTGAATGTTCTGCTAGGCATGAGCGCCGGAGTGCCGTTGACCGACGATGGGAACATCATGGGGTTCGGGGCAGCGCAGCTCGTTGCGTCGGCGGGCATCGGCATCTACGTCACGGGCATCACCTGGTTTGCGCGCAGCGAGGCCACGACCAGCCAGCGTGGCCAATTGGGGCTGGCGATCGGTACCATGATGCTGGGCATCGGCATGCTGGGAATGGTCCATCGTCTGTTGATCCAGCAGCAGGGGGCTCCGCTGGTACTGCTGGAACCCTATTGGTGGATGTTGCTGGGAATGCTGGCAGTCCCCATCCTGCGGCGCTGCACGATCGCGATCTCGGACCCCGAACCTCGGCAAGTGCAACTGGCGGTCCGGCACGCGTTGTGGTCGTTGATCATGTTGGACGCGGCCTTGGTCCTGTTGGTGCACCAGGCACTTGCGCTCGTGATCGTCGCTTTATTGATCCCGACGGCTATCCTCGGCAAATGGATAGCCTCTACCTGAATCGGAGCCGGTACGATGATCCAGGATCCTCCTGCGAAAAGTATTTGGAACATCCCCAATGCACTGACAGCGCTGCGTTTTGTGTTAGCGATCGTCGTGTTCGTGCTGATACCGTTGCAATGGTTTTTTGCGGCTTTCGTGGTGTTCGTCATCGCCGCTTCGACCGACTGGATCGACGGCTACTGGGCGCGCCGCTTTGGTCAGACGACCCAATTGGGCAGGATCTTCGATCCGTTCGTCGACAAGATCATCATCTGCGGAGCGTTCATTTTCTTGGCAGCCGAGTCGGGATCGGGGATCGTTGCCTGGATGGCCGTCGTCGTCGTTGCTCGCGAGATGCTGGTCACCGCGTTGCGAGGTTTCATCGAGCAGCATGGGGGCGATTTTTCCGCCAAGATGTCCGGCAAACTGAAGATGGTCTTCCAGTGCATCGCGGCCGGCGCCAGTCTGTTGGTGTTGAGCTATGCTGACGCGCCACCACCGGATTGGATGGCTGGGACGCTGGTCGTTTCGGTCTGGCTGGCCGTTCTGTCGACGATCTACTCCGGCTTGGAATATGTCGTCGTCGCCTTACGATCCCTGCAACAAGCTGGCTAGCGGTTCCCATGATCGCCAACGTTCTTCCCCTTGCCCTGGCCACATTTCTGTTCGCTTCCGTCTGGGGTTGGGCATGGGTCTTTCGGCAATTGGTCGCCGGTCGGCAGCCTGTGCCTTTCCAGACGACTCGGAGGGTTCCGTGGACATTGATGGATCTTCTCGTGTTTGTCTATGTGTTCCTACTGCTCCAGTTGGGCGGTGGTGGAATCGTTCGAATCGTGCTGGGATTGGGGATGAACATCGACTTGGACTCAGTACCCCTGGGGGTGCGGGCCGCATTGATGTTGGGCGGCGCGACCGCCACGCTGGTCACCACGCTGGTTTCGGTCCTGCTGGTGCGATGGATGACAGGCGCGACCTGGCGGGATCTGGGCGTGGATGGACGGTTCCTGGTCCAGGACGTGGCGATCGGCCTGGCCGCCTTTGTCCTACTGGCTCCGCCCGTCTATGCCCTGCAAATGCTGCTGGTCCAATGGTTTCCCTCGGAACACCCCTTGATCAAGCTGTTGCAAGAGCGACCGGATCCGATTTTTTTGGGGATCACTGCGTTCGCTGCGGTGATCGTCGCACCGGTAGCCGAGGAATATTTTTTTCGGGTGCTCGTTCAGGGATGGTTACACAAGCTGCACTGCAGTGGCGGAGCGATTTCCAGTTGGATTCGCATCCCCCCACGATCAGACGCTCCCGAGATGGCTAGGGAGTCGGAGACGGGGCAAGAACGGACTCTGACCCATCCGGCCTCGATGGGAACGTGGCCAATCGTGGCCAGCGCCGGCCTGTTTGCCGTGTTGCATGCATCCCACGGCCCTGACCCCATCCCGCTGTTCGTCCTAGCGCTCGGCTTAGGCTATTTGTACCGGCAGACTCATCGCATTCTGCCCTGCATCCTTGTCCATCTACTGCTGAACCTTTGCAGCCTGACCGCCCTGATGCTGACCCTCAATGATTTCGGCAACTGAGAGCTGCAACAATATCTTCAATCTGGAGGCTCTACGTAGACTGGTGGCTCCTGGAAGACGTTGCCTGAAGATGGGAAACTATTCATTGATCTAGCTGCGCCAGTTCGATGAATAGTATCGAAAACTCTCGTCGTTTCGATTGAATAGGGGGCGTTCCGAATGAATTATCGCTTGCTGATCTCCGCTCTGGGCATTCTGTTCGTCGCAGCCACGGCGGACAGTTGGTCCCAAGAGTCCGTGAAAACGGCTCATCGTCGCGAGTCGCTCATCGATCTGTTTCAGCAGAGACTGTGCGGTATTCTGTGCGACTGTTATCCACCAACAAAAAAGGCGTGCCACGTTGGTGTCAAAAAGGCCCCCGTGCAGAAGGGCCCCGTGCAGAAGGGCCCCGTGCAAAAGGCCCCCGTGCAAAAGGGCCCTGTTCAAAAGGGCCTTTGCGGGCGACAGGTCAGCGATCTGGCGGTGGCTTGTGAATCATGCTGCCCCGCCCGAGCTCGCCCCCGCGCTCGCCCAGTTGTCGATTTGATGCCCCGCTGGAGCGGAGGCCTGCCGGAGATATTTCCTCGATTTGGCGAGGGCGCCACGTCC